>JASFTL010000496.1:0-3533 GCA_050053555.1 Desulfobacterales bacterium | reverse complement strand
ATGTCCAGGCGTTTGTTTTTGATTTCAACCGTTGCCAGATTATTAGAAGTTTCAACTCGTTCTTTGAAAGTCGCCGACATCCCTGCAACTCCATGGGGTAGCGCCAAAAGCATGTGTATGGCCTTAACGGCATCCTCTGATGCAAGGGCCAGAGGGTCGATATTATCAGATGTTATCTGAGAAATTGAGATTGTCAGCGTTTGTTCCGCAGCCGCATATTCGGCTTTTACGGCATGCTCAAATTTGGAGATGGCTTTTTGAACGGTTTTGGCTGCTGCCGGCTGGCATCCAAAAATAGCGGTTGCATCGCGGGGGATAGCGTTATGTGCGGAGCCACCCTTGAAAGACAGCAAACGGATGTCGACGATCGATTGCAGGCCATAAAGTGCACGCGCCAGAATCTTGTTGGCATTGGCACGCTGCTTGTCGATATCGATGCCGGAATGGCCGCCTTGCAGACCATGAACTTTGAGCTGATAGGGTTGGAAGTTGTTCGGCAGATTTGATAAACTGAGGTCACAGCTGATACGGGTGTCGCGCCCACCCGCACAACCGATGGTAAATACTCCCTCGGTTTCCGAATCTACATTCAACAAAATCTTGCCCTCGATAAATCCGCTTTGAAGTTTTTTGGCGCCGTTCAGGCCGCTTTCTTCATCGACGGTAAACAGCAATTCAATCTGAGGATGGTTAATGCTCGGGTCGTCGGCTAGCGCAAGCCCCATGGCAATTGCAATGCCGTTATCAGCGCCGAGGGTTGTTTCCTGGGCCCGCAGCCAGTCACCGTCATAGATCAATGGAATGGCGTCTTTTGTGAAATCGTGTTCCGATTCCGGAATTTTTTCGCAGACCATGTCCATATGGCCCTGAAAGACGATTCCAGGCGCTTTTTCGTAACCTTTGCTGGCGCTGAGCGTAAACAACAAATTACCGGCTTCGTCTTTTTTGATCGGCAGCTGTTTTTTGGCAGCCCAGGATTGCAGCCAGGTGGAAATTGAATGTTCATTTTTGGAGCAGCGTGGCATGGAATTGATGTGTTTGAAATAATCCAGTATTTCACGGGTTTTTTCATCCATGGATGACCTCCTATCGATTCGAGATGCGCGCTTGCGCTTACCGGCTTGATTTAATATGTGAATTGCTTAATAATATTATCATAAACCCAGTTGTTCGAATAAAGCAACGCCAATCAGATGCATTGGCTTGGCACCAGACCAAAATCGCAACTGATGTTCATCAATGAATGTGCTTTTGGTCGATTCGCCAGATAGGAAATTCACAATGAGAATAGAATGTCCGGAATGTCGCGGAATCAGTACGATTTCCAGCGAGTTGATTGTTACCCGTAAACGGGCATTGGAACTGACATGCTCCAAATGCAAAGCCGACATTCTAATACACGTGTCCCTGCCTTCAGCGGCTAAACCGGATTTCCAATTTAGCGCGCTATCAGATAATGACCTGGCCCGCTTGACGACACCGATTGCTGAAACCGAAGAAGACACTAAAATATTATCCTTGAAGAGCAAAATACTGCGCAGCTTGGTCGAATTGCCGCCGATGCCGAATATAATTTTGAAAGCACGCGAAATTATGGAAGATCCGGGTTCCAGCCTCAAGGATCTATCCGGTGTTATCGAGCACGACCAGGCCATCGTTGCCAGAGTTCTGGCTTTGGCCAATTCGGCCTATTATGGCCTAAGCGGGCTGGTGTCATCTATTCAGCATGCTTCGATTTTGCTGGGGCAAAAGACACTGGGCGAGCTGATTACCATTGCCGCTTCCTCGCGGCTTTTGAGCAAAAAATTGAAGGGCTACCAGTTAAACCCCGGCGATCTGTGGAAACATTCCCTGGCAGTTGCGCTGGGATCAAGAATTATTGCTGAGAAGAAAAACGTCGAATTGGCCGAAGATGCATTTATTGCCGGACTGCTTCACGATGCGGGAAAAATAATACTCGATCCCTATGTCCTGGAACGCAAAAAAGAATTTAAAAAGCTTCAAAAAACCGCGAATAAGGGCTTTATTGAAGCTGAAAAAGAAATACTAGGTTTTGATCATGCCGAGGTGATGTCACGCGCCGCCCGGTTTTGGCGTTATCCCGAAGCCCAGTCAACTGCAATACGATATCATCATTATCCGATGCGCTCCGGCAACAGCGTACTGGCGTATATCGTTTATTTAGCGGATTTTGCCGCTAAAGAAGCGGGTTTCGACTCAGGGGCCACTTCGTTATCTTCTGATATTGACCCACAAACCTTAAGTATTATGGGACTTCAGAAAGAAGAGATGAGCACCATTTCTGCTGAGATTTTCGCGTCCGTCGAAAAATTAGCCACGGAATTTCAATAATGCCGCAATATGATTTAACCGAATTTTTAAAATTGTCTTCGGCACTTAATTATAATCTGAGTGCTGCGTCTCTAAATCGCTACAACGTGATGATGTATATCATCGGTGGCAAAACCCTGGAAAGGAGTGCTTCAAAAGACAAGGAGAAAAAAAGCCTTTTAATGGATGCCTTGGCGTATCTTTTCAGCGCCTATCATCAAAAGAGACGACATTTGGGGCCTATGGCGGTGCTGCACCCCTTGCGGGCAACCGCCCTGTTTGCGCGCAATCAAGAGCGCTTGAACCTGATCGGTCTGTTGAGCATCCTGTTTCATGATATTATGGAAGATATCAATCCGAATGATTTTGATGTCCATCAGTGGAGAGATATGGAGAGCAGGCTTTACGGCCTTCTGGAACGCATGGGTGAAGAGGATGAATCAAAGCTGCTTGAGAACATCATATCGTTGACGCGAATCGAAACTGAATCCTATTACCAATATGTCGGCCGACTGCTTGATAGCGCCAGCCGTTCACCGCTGCTGGTACAGGTGAAATTAGCCGATCGGCTCGACAACACACTGGATATGCGAATTGACCTTGAAGATCCGCTGGTGGGGGTTGATTTTTTTCAAAACATCTTTCAGTCGATGTTTGTCAATAATTATCGCGGGTATATTCCTGAGAATGACCATCCGCCGACTTCAGCTCTGAATCTCGCCCGCAGGCTGTATCAGCTCTTTAAAAATACAGTCTTGTTGTCTATGATACGACAACATAAATCCATCGGTTATGATCGTGCCTTGCGAATTCTTTTCGAAGCGGTCTGTGATGCCAGCTTGAAAGAGGCTCAAAGAACCTTAATGCATTTGACCGGTTACCATATAAAGGATCCGAACGATCAGCGCAGTCTTTTCTTGGAGGCCATGGACTATTGTTTTAGCGGCCGGATCGACTTGGTAACCAAACCGGACCGCGATCAGCTTCTGGATGGCCTATTTTCAACTTATTTTGCACATAACTCAAAAAAGGTGCTTCACCAACAACTTGATATTTTATATCAAAACAAACCGCTGATGATTCAAGCCTCCATTGCCTTTGTGGTTATTTTTTTACATTTTTTAAACGATTCCAAATACTATATCCACGGAATCAGCGCCGAAGGAATTGAGCCGAGGTAAATTGATTTAACAGATGACAGA
>JASFTL010000495.1:0-3535 GCA_050053555.1 Desulfobacterales bacterium | reverse complement strand
AATTGAAGAGCTCAGTGAATCATTCGGTAATGAGATGCAGCCGGTAACAATGGAGTTTGAAGGGCAGCAATATGAATTGACCGGAACTGCTGAGGAGCAGTTTAAACGCTGGAAAGAATTATTGCGTCAAATTTATTTTGCCGAAACCGGATTTGCTCCAACGCCATCGTCTGAAGATTATCAGATCGATCAAAATAAATAACCTCAGCCAGACTGCTTCAACTTACATTCGTTAAGAACGACATCTATCCGTGCCGTAGCGATTATGAAAAACCGACAAGCGGCAAACTTGATGGCCAACACCTTCATTTAATCAATCACGAATATAGCTTCATCCAGCACCTCTGCCTTTCATATTTTCGTGATTTTTTATATAGTTCTATAGATAAGTACCTCAAACTGGCACACTGTATACCAAATAGACCCAGCCGTCTAAAATTTAAGAATTGGAAGCAATGCCGATCTTAAAAAAAGACCAAATACTGCATTTCCGCTTTTCCCTGCAAGAGCTGGTCGGCGAGGGCGGCATGGGACAGGTCTGGCGCGTCTGGGATCTTGAACTCGAAATACAGGTTGCCCTAAAAATTTTAAACCCACAGATAGCCGCCAATCCGGATAGCGTCATACTGTTGAAAAATGAATGCCGCAACACCCGGCGCCTGAGCCATCCCAATATCGTCCGCATCTTTGATTTTCATCGATTTAAAGATCTGGCGTTCATCTCCATGGAATATATCGACGGCCAGGACTTGACCATTTACCGCGATCAATTCGAACACACCCGCAGTTCTGAGATGATCAAGCTGATAAAGCCGGTAATCAACGCCTTGGACTATGCCCACGACCTGGGCCTGGTCCATCGAGATGTAAAAGCCGGCAATATCATCGTTGACCGCCAGAAAACGCCCCGGCTGACGGATTTTGGTATTGCCGGGGTCTTTAAGACCGGCCCTAATGCGCTGGAAATTACCTCCGGTGGTTCACTGTTTTGCATGAGCCCTCAACAACTGGACGGCCGCCCGCCCCGTCCGTCTGACGATATTTATGCCCTCGGCGTGTTGCTTTACGAGCTGCTCACCGGATACCCACCGTTTTATCCGGATATCAGTCGTGAAAAAATCCTGCACGAAATTCCTGCGCCGGTCAACCAAAGATTAGATCAAATGGCTGTTAAGGCGAGCATCCCTGGACCATTGGAGACGCTTATCGAAGAGATGCTCGCTAAGACGCCCGCAGAACGCCCGGCCAGCATGCAGGAGATCGATAGCCGCCTGAATCACATTTTAAACATCCAATTGGATCCGAACCGGCCGCTTGAGGTTTATGATACCGGCCCTGCAGAAGATCAGCCGGCGTCGAACCATGCTGAAATCATTACGCCGCTTAAGGTAACCCCGAGAGTGCATCGAAAAGTTTTGTCTTTAAATGCGTACAACAACCTCGTTAAAGGTTTGATGCTGGCCTTCACTTTTGTTTTTCTGGTGGCCGGTGGTTTGTGGCTGTGGCATGACCTGGCAAGCCGCCCGCCTGAAGAATCCCAGATGCAACAAACCGTTAGCCAACAAAATCAACCGCTGTCCCCAAAGACCCAGGAGATGCCCGAAGATTTACCCGAAAAGGCGCCGGATCCCGCCAAACTTGCCGCTGAAAAAGAGCGGGCGGAACAAAAACTTGCCGAATTTATGCGGCTAAAACAGGATCTGGAAGCCAAAGGCGTCTCGCAATGGGGACAGGAGGCGTATCATGAAATGATGCGACTTTCCGAAGCAGCGGATCGGTTTTTACTTGAAAACGACTACAAGGCGGCAGCCGAAAATTATGAGCAGGCTGCCGCCAGCGCTCAGACCTTATCCGACCAGGTCGAGCCGGCCCTAAAACAGTTGCTTGCCGAAGGCCGCAACGCATTGGATGAAGGCAATGCTGAACGGGCCCAACAGAAGTTCAATGTCGCCCTGATGATCGATCCGGACAATAAACTTGCTCAAAAGAGCCTGCTGCGGGCTCAAAAACTCGATGCCGTCAGACGTCTGATGGAATCGGGAAACCGTCATGAAAACCAAGGAAATATTTCTTTTGCGCATGCCGATTATCAAGAAGCTTTGCGGCTGGACCCCGAGTCTAAAGAAGCCCGCCAGGCGGTGGCCCGCGTTAAAGGCCGGATCAGTGATGAAGAATTTGAGGCCTTGATGTCCGAGGGGCTGACAGCCCTGCATAATAATAACTACACGCTTGCACGGGCAAAGCTGTTAAAGGCGAAATCGTTCAGGCCAAAATCGAATGAAGTAAAAGATGCGCTGGCTCAGGTGGATCAGTCGATTCGTCTGGCCCGCATTGAAAGCTATCGTAAAAAAGCGGCAGATGCCGAACAGGCTGAAAACTGGCAGCAGGCATTAGTCGCCTACCAGCAGGTTCTTGAAATCGATGCGAATGTTCGGTTTGCCGTCCAGGGAAAACAACACGCCTTGAAACGCATGCGCATTGATAAGCGCATTGATTTTTTCCTGCAGCAACCGGCGGTCCTGGAGTCCGACCGGCAGCTTGAAAACGCTATTCAGCTGATTGCTGAAATCGATGAAGTTGATCCGAAAGGCTCGCGGCTCAAAGACCAGTACGCTAAACTCACCGGTCTGGTCGCCGCTGCCCAAACCCCTGTAAAAATTATCCTTGAATCCGACAATCTTACAGAAGTTGCCGTCTATAAAGTTGGTAAATTGGGTCGCTTTACGAGTCATGAATTAAGTTTGCGGCCCGGCACATATACCGTGGTGGGAACCCGTGACGGATACCAAGATGTGCGCAAGAAAATTATCATCAAACCCGGTCAATCGCCAGCACGCATTGCTGTCAAGTGTGAGGTTGAAATTTGAAGATCCTTTACAAAATTAGAGATCACAAGGGCGAACGCACGGTTGCCGAGGATCGGTTCCCGATTATTATCGGCGCCGGCCCCAGCGCTGATATTCGCATTACCGATCTTAAAACCGATGAGGAGATCGCCTATATCGGCCTCGCTCAAAAACGGCCTTTTGTGCAAGCCGGTCAATCTGAGGTTTCGGTCGAATACAATGGCCAAAGACTGCAAGAATCGACCTGGTTGATGCATGCCGACACGCTTCAAATCGGTTCCTGTAAAATAACGTTTAAGGCTGAAGGCGACGACTTTATCATCCAGGTCGTTGCCGAAGAATCCCGCCTTGAGACGGTCACCCCGCCGCCGACCGGCAGCATGGACCAAGCGCCAAAAATCAAACCGCTCTCTTTTCGTTCGGATCGCAGCCCGCAGCGCGCCGGTTCAATTATGCGCCATCGGCGGATTATTGGATTGGCAATTGCACTCAGCTTTCTTTTGCTTTTTATCGCCGTCTGGTTTGTATTTACCGCCAGGCAAATCACGGTTCGCATTGAGCCCCAACCGGATCAACTTTCAATCAGCGGAAGCCTGATTGCACCCAGATTAGGCGGGCATTTCTTGCTGCGACCCGGCACGTACACTTTGCAGGCCGTTAAAGAATGTTATTATCCATTTGAAGAACCT
>JASFTL010000494.1:0-3538 GCA_050053555.1 Desulfobacterales bacterium | reverse complement strand
GGTCGCTAAAGATGCCTGTGAAAAGACCATCTCGCCGGCAACAACCGTCTTGCCGATGAACGGTGAGCGAATTGAATAGGTATCATGTCCCCAGATCAAACCGGTCAAAGCCACCAGAATGCTGGCCAGCCCTATGGTCACCATGATGGTCGAATAGATAGGCTCGCCCACCAGTCTTCTGAAAATGAATACATCAATAAGCGCCCCGAGCGCAGCCCCGAGGGCAATAGCTATAAAAATGGAAATCAGATAGGGGACATTCAACAACGTCGCAAAATAATAACAAACAAAAGCGCCCACCATACATAGCTCACCTTGGGCAAAATTCAGAATGCCGGTGGACTTAAAGATCAAAACAAACCCGAGTGCAACCAACGCGTATATTGCCCCCATGGATAATCCGCTGAAAATGATATCAATAATTTTTTCCATTAGGCGTACATCTCTTCGATCTCTTTTTGAAAACGCGTCGCAATTACCTTGCGTTTTACTTTCTGGGTGGCCGTCAGCTCTTCATCGTCCTGATCCAGTTCCTTATCGAGAATGATGAATTTCTTGATGGTTTCCACCCGGGCCAGCGTATCGTTGACCATTTCAACTTCCTGCTTGATCAATTCATAGACCGCCGGATTGAGGGCCAGGCTTTTATAGTTGGTGTAAGGGATTTTATGATTTTGGGCCCAGTTTCCGACATTATCATACTCTAGCTGGATCATTGCGCTGAGATATCTTCTGCGGTCACCCAGTACAATGGCCTCTTTGATATACGGACTGCATTTCATCTTATTTTCGATTTCCGAAGGTGAAATATTTTTGCCGCCCGAGGTAATAATGATGTCTTTTTTTCGATCAATGATGTATAAATGGCCGTCTTCATCAAATCGGCCCACATCACCGGTATGCAACCAGCCCTCCTGCAAAACTTCTCTGGTGGCTTCCGGATCGCGATAGTAGCCGCAAAAGACAGAATCATCCTTGATTAAAATCTCGCCGTCCTCTGCCAGCTGCAAATTGACCGATGCAACCGGCTGTCCAACAGATCCGGGCTTAATTTCGTGATGGGGTCCGGTGCCGCCCCCGCAGCTCTCCGTAAGCGCCCACATCTCAATTGCAAATATGCCCAGAGAATGAAAAAAAGTAAGAATTTCCGGCGCAATGGGGGCGCCGCCGCTCATCAGCAGGCGACACTTCAACAGTCCCATTTTATCTCTAAGTGTTCGGAAGATACTCAGATATGCAAGGCCGTACAACAGACGCCATCGCCAGGGGAGCGGTTTCTTGGCCATGCGGTATCTCGCAACGCGCTTGCCCACAGGTTCCCAGAACTGGAACATGAAGCGCTTGAAACGCGTCGTATCTTGAAATTTGATTTGAACCATTGAATGCATCTTCTCAAGAATCCGCGGTACGGCCGCAAAAAAGGTCGGCGATATCTCATGGATATTTTCTTGAACCGTTTCGATGGACTCGGCGAAATTGATGGTATAGCCGGTGATCAGTGGAATGCAGACAGAAACGCCGCGCTCTAATATATGGCACAGGGGCAGATAGGAAACAACGGATTCCCTATCAGTGAAGCGAAAGATTTCATTCACTCCGTGAATGTTGAAAATGTGGTTTTGATGGGGGATCATGCACCCTTTGGGAGGCCCGGTCGTTCCGGAGGTATATATGAGAAATGCAACATCCGCAGGTTCGGTCTGCTCGACCAGTTTGTAAAATTGATCGGGGCTGCTGCGATCGGCGCTGCGTCCCAGTTCTTCGACCGCCGCAAAGCTGATGATCATCGGATCATCGTAATGGCGCAGACCCTTCATATCGATGACGATAATATTTCGCAGCATGGGAAGGTCGTCTTTAATGGCCAGCACTTTGTCCGTCTGTTCCTGGTCTCCGACGACCACGATTCGCGATCTGGAGTGATCGAGAATATATTTCACCTGCTCTTCAGAATTGGTCGGATAAATCCCGACAGATACCCCCCGCAGACTCTGGGCGGCCAGGTCGGCGAACACCCATTGCGGACAGTTTTCCCCCAAAATCGAGAGATGGTCGCCGGCTTGCATGCCCAGCTCAACCAATCCGAGCGAAAAATGTTTTACATTTTCCAGATACGCATTCCAGGAAATTTCCTGCCAGATCCCTTTGCGCTTCTCCCGCATGGCTACCCGATTCTGATACATGCGGGCTTTTTCAACCAGCAATTTGGGATATGTGGTGTTTGGTTTTTCCATCAGAAAAATCCTCATCCGGCCAAGCCGGAGTAAAAAAGGGTAGCCAAATCACGAAAAGATAATTTTTCGTGCTTTCAAATTTTCGCCTGCCCCGTTAAACCTTCAAAAGTTTAATCGGGGTGTTTTCGTGATGAAAAAATTTGCTACGAAATCTAAAGCTATAATCACTGGGCAGCCAATTGTTGGGTTTCTCCCAGGTACGCTTTTATTACATGGGGATTATCGGCAACCTCCTGGGGAGATCCCTCAGCGATTTTGGTCCCGAAATTCAGCACCGTCACCCGATCGGAAAGATCCATGACCACGCCGATTTCATGTTCCACAAGGATGATGGTGATGTTCATCTCTTCGTTGATGTCCAACATATAACGGGCCATATCTTCGGTTTCTTCCATATTCATCCCGCTGACCGGTTCGTCAATTAAAAGCAGCTTTGGCCTCATGGCCAGGGCCCGTCCCAACTCGACCCGCTTTTGCAGTCCGAAAGATAAGCTGCGAACCGGAGATTTTCGAAGATTCTGTAAATCCAAAAACTCGATAATTTCTTCAACTTCATCACGACATCGGATTTCTTCCTGCAAACACCGACCCAAGTAAACGGCTGCTCTAAAAAATCCGTAGCGCATCGCAGCGCCGCGCGCCGACATCAGGTTATCTAAAACCGTCATTCCCCTGAAAAGCTCGATATTCTGAAATGCGCGCGCAATACCCCGCTGGGCAATCTGATGGGGTTTTATTCCCATTATTTCATTGCCTTCGAACAAAATACTTCCCTCCTGGGGGTTATAGATGCCGCTGATACAATTAAATAAGGTGGTTTTACCCGCTCCGTTGGGTCCAATGATCGAGTAAATCTGGCCCTTATTGACCGCAAGCGTCACGGCGCTTAGTGCTTGGATCCCCCCGAAGCTGATTGAGAGGTCCGTAACCTGCAGTTGAACAGGATGATTATTATCTATGACAGCCATCGTTTTCGGCGTTTGTAATGTTTGATTTCCCTGAAACTTTTGCGAATTCCGGTCTCCGACAGCCCCAGATAAAATTCACGGATATCTTTGTCCTGGCGTAATTTCTGACCGGGTCCTTCCATCACGATTCTCCCGTTTTCCAGAATATACGCATGATGCGCAATGGACAGGGCCATATTGGCATTTTGCTCGACCAGCAAGATCGTCATACCTTCTTCCAGGTTGATCCGTCGGATGATCTCGAAGATCTCCTGCACAACCAGAGGCGCCAGACCCAGTGAAGGTTCGTCCAGCATCATTAATTTGGGACTGGCCACCAGAGCCCTGGCAATGGCC
>JASFTL010000493.1:0-3558 GCA_050053555.1 Desulfobacterales bacterium | reverse complement strand
TACGGGGGGAGAACGGATTCGAATTGGTTTTGAGGACTGATGGACGGACGCGGAACACAATTTTTTAAAATTTTTGTCATAAGCGCCATTTTTATACTGATTGCCTCCGTTTTATCCGTACATGCGGATATTTACATGTATATCGATGATAACGGGATCATGCATTTCACCAACGCGCCCACCTCCCATGAACACGATTACAAAGTTTATATAAAAGAAAGAACCTCCATTTCAAACAATTTTCACTCCACTGATAAATACGATGAAATCATCTCCGATGCCTCCAGGGAATTCAACGTCGACTCCCGCCTGTTGAAAGCCATGATCAAAGCCGAGTCTGATTTTGATCCGCGGGCCATATCCCGCAAAGGCGCTATGGGTCTGATGCAAATCATGCCCGAAAACTTCAAAATGCTGAATCTGAAGAATCCCTTTGACCCCTGGCAAAATATCAGAGCCGGCGCACAGTACTTTAAGAAACTCTACGAACGGTTTAATGGAAAACTGGCCCTCTCCCTGGCGGCTTACAACGCCGGACCGACAGCAGTCGACCGCTATAAAACCATCCCGCCCTATCAGGAAACCGAAGAATATGTTCGCCGGGTCCTCAGGTACTACCGCACCTTCAAACAACTCTAAAAATCCATTTCAAAAATGCGTCTGAGTGTCCAGGCGTTGCGTTGTGAACCTCCTTAAAATGCTCACATACTTTCCATAATAATTTCCCCATTTCTTTCACAAAATAACCTGATTTCAGTCAATTAAATGACTTTTTGCCAATAATTCCAACAGATACCGGCAATTTGAACGTTGTACGCGCAAAGGACAATTTTAAATATCTGAAAATATAGTATAAATTTCAGCAAGGCCTTCTGGCACGCTTTCTGCTTTAAATTCGCGTATCGGTTTAAATTGTCGAGTTTAATTTGAACGTTCGATTCTTGCCAAACAATTAATCATGGGCCTTTTAACAAAACTCCGCCGGCACGCAGCCGTTGCTCGGGGGGACTTCGGAACGCTGTTTAAAAATGTAAATATTCCACCCCTGCCGGCTGTTGTCAGCCGCCTGATTGCCGAAATCAATCGGTCCGAGCCGGACATTGACCGGCTGGTACAGCTGATATCATCTGATCCTGAAATTGCCGCCAAGGTCATTAAAACCGTCAATTCGTCGCTGTACGCTCCGCGCGTTCCAGTTGCAGATGTTAAACAGGCCGTCACGATGTTGGGATTTTCTCAGATACGCTCTATTGTGCTGGCATTTGCCACCATGGATGCGTTGCCCAAACCCAAAGGAAATCTCTTCAACCACAACGCATTCTGGATTGATTCCTCGCTAAGAGCCATTCTGGCCCGGGCCTTATCACGCAAGCTTTTCAGCGGGCAGATGGATGAGGTCTTTACGGCATCGTTATTGTCTGAGCTGGCGGTGCCGTTATTGCTCTGTGTGTGGAATGAATACTATGAACCCATCGTTAAAGCATGGCAAAGCAGCGCCAAACGATTATCTGAAATTGAACGTGAGCATTTTGGCTGGGATCATGCCCAGGCCGGTGCCTGGATCGTGCAGTCCTGGGAATTTCCCGAGCAGATGGTCTGTTACATCGGTGCTCACAATATTTCCATGGAAAAAATCAGGGAGATGGACCTGCAGGATACTATCGTCACGCCGTTGGCGATTGCGGCGCTTTCACCCAGTGTGCTTAAACCAGATCCCGCCTCTGCGGCAGCTGTTTTTCACGAGGCCGCAAAGCGGCTAGATATGGATGCCGCACAATTTGCAGGCGCTGTTAAACGGTCCAAAGATACCTTGACAGAGCTTTTAGCGCTTTTCGAGCTCCCCGATCAAAAGGCGCTCAAAATTCTGGATGATCTGTTATATCCGGCTGAAGCGGATGCCGAAAAACTCAAGGAGACCATATGACCCCAACCCCTCCGCGCGCTCCGCAACACACCCTTTTTTTTCGTATCGTTGCTTTTTTTAGCCGGCTGCAGTTCTGGTATCTGATTCGCAAAATCGACCGTCCGCATACGTTGTTGGTGCTGTTTATTTTTATCGCCGGCGCTGTCGCTTTGGGTACGATCTCAATTGTCGCCTATCTCACCCGGCTTCCTTTGTTGTTTCCCCAGCTGGGCCCTTCAGCGTTTATCTTATTCCATACCCCCATGTCTGTTACGGCCAGTCCCCGAAATGTTCTGCTGTCCCACACGCTGGCAGTGGCCTCCGGTTTATTTGCCCTATGGCTGGTGGGATGGATCTATCCCGAGGCCGGCCTGTCCGATCCATTTGTTTTAAACTGGTATCGAATTTTGGTGATTGCATTGACGATGGGCGCCGCCGGGGTGATCATGGTGCTCGCAAAATGCATCCACCCGCCGGCTGCCGCGTCAGCGCTGATTGCAGCCATGGGGTTTTTAAACAGTCCGGAACAGGTTCTGGGCGTCATCGGAGCAATGATACTTCTGGTGCTGGAAGCAATTCTATTCAACCGGATTATCGGCGGACTTCCCTATCCCCTGTGGCGGGCAGATCCAAAGGCGGCACGTACTTTTGGAGCCATGGCCGGGATTCCGGACAGCGAAACCAACTTCTGGCGGCACCTGGCAACCAAAACGCTCCAGCGACGCGGACCCTAATTTAGAGCGTCTGTTTTTATGAGTTGGGAAATGATGGCCTGACCCACACGCGCATTATCTTGAATGCCACTGAACTGGCTGCTTCCCGGTCCAAACGCAAAGATCGGAACCATTGTCGCGGTATGACCGCTGGTTGTAAAACCGGTTGAGGTCACCTGTTTGGTTTCCATGGAACCATCGTGAACGGCGAATCCACCGGTTTCGTGATCGGCGGTGACGATAATCAGCGTACTACCGTGTTGTTGGGCAAAATCAATGCCCGTCCCGACGGCCCCGTCAAAATCGATCATTTCCGCAATCATCCCTTCATGATCCTGATCGTGGGCGGCCCAGTCAATCTGGGACCCTTCAACCAGCAGCACGAATCCCTCGCGGTTTTTAGAAAGGATACGAATGGCAACTTCCGTTAATGCGGCCAGAGAGTAATCCCGATCTGCGGATTTTGGCAGCCCATCAGGTGCCAGTAGGGCAGCCAGCTTGTTGCCCTGGCCGCGTAATTTATCATAGGATAATACGACCGGCATCCGGGTTTCGAGCGATTTGATCAGGTTTTTATTATCCTGACGGCGGCTGCCCTCATTGGATTCCGGAATAAAATAGGTCCAGCCCCCACCGATCAGAACATCAAGACCGCTGTTTAGGAGTTGTTCAGCAATATCAGAATGCTGGCGGCGATCTGCGACGTGCGCAAAAAAGGCTGCTGGGGTTGCGTGCGTCACCGATGAAGTCACCACCACACCGGTGGATTTGCCCAGTTCTTCGGCGTACTCAAAAAGCGTTTTTAAAGAGGTATTATCCGTCGCCACCGATATCGCCCGATTATGAGTTTTATAGCCGGTGGCCAGAGCAGTCGCAGCTGCCGCCGAGTCGCTGATCAGTTCATTTGCCGAGTGGGTGGTCACCATCCCGCTCGCTGAAAAA
>JASFTL010000492.1:0-3568 GCA_050053555.1 Desulfobacterales bacterium | reverse complement strand
TTATACAAAAGTCTTAGATTTTGCGATTATCTGAAGAGCTGTCGTATCTAGCTTCAGAACTTTATCCTGAGATACTGTCCAATTTAAAGGTGTATTAGAGACCAGAAACAATGTCAGATGCTGAGCAAAAATGGACGATGCGCGATCGGGTGACGGCCATTATTCAAAACAAAATGCCGGACCGCCTGCCCTTCATTGATCGAATGGAGATCTGGTATAAGAGCAAATGCCAAGATGGCACGCTGCCGGCGAAATTTAAAGGGATGTCTTTAAATGAAATTCATCGTGAAGTCGGCATCGGCCGCCAAAAATTCACAGCGCCGTATGCCTTCAAATTACGCGGTGTCGAGGTGGTTTACACCTTTGAAAATGAAAACATTTATCGTGAATTTGAGCCCGTAACCGAGTATTTCCCGGCCCAATGGGCACCCGACCGCGTACCTCGTGATAAAGCGGGTTCGACCGTTATTGAATACATCGCACCGGCTGGGAGGCTGAGCCTCAAATATGAAGTTGCCGAGAGCATGATCGCAATGAGCGGTGTCGAGCCCTATCTGACGGAACATCTCATAAAAGAAGAAGGTGATTATCGGACCGCCGAATACATCATCGAACACACTGAGATCGTACCCCAATTCAATAAGATACGAGAGGATGAGGACGATTTGGGCGAAAACGGATTTGTGGTGCCCTGTCTTCACCGCATCCCTTTTCAACAGGCACTTCTCGAATATTTAGGTGAAATACCGTTGTTCACCGCCTTGTACGATATACCCGACCTCCTTGATCGATTGATTCACGTTTTAGACCAGCAAATGATGGACATTCTTAGCCACCTAAAAGATCTGGGATCGATTTATGTTGAATTCGGCGACAATCTGGACGGCATGATGACCAATCCCAAACTTTTTAAAAGGTACAGCTTGCCGTATTATCAAAAATATGCGGACATCCTTCACGGACAGGGCAAAAAAGTCGGCAGCCATACCGATGGTAACCTAAAACCTTTGTTGAGTCTACTGACACAATCCAATCTGGATGTGTGTGAATCCTTTTCTCCATCACCATTGACCGAATGTACTTTCGAGGAGGCCTGGCAGGCGTGGGAAAATGGGCCCACGATCTGGGGCGGAATTCCATCGCCGATTCTTGAAGAACGGACCAGCGATCGTGAATTCAAGGAATATGTCCATCGCCTATTGACAACCATCGGCCACCAGGCCATTATTATCGGCGTGGGTGATCTGTTGCTGGGAAACAATATGATTGAACGTGTGCAATACATCGCCGAGCAGGTTGAGAAACATGCGCTAAATCCGGATTAAGATTCATCAAAACGGATTGCACCACGAAGGTTACGAAGGTAACGAAGCGTCTTTAAAGCCGAGCATCAAACGTTATTCTTCGTGATCTTCGTGGTTTTTTAGGCTAAGGGAAAACCAAGTCGCCTCATGGAAATACTAAATCACATACCGGTTCTATTACCCCTGGGTGAGATCAGACGACAACTGCACCTGGATGAAGGAAAACGCTGGGAAGAAGTTCAAGCGCTGATCGAAGCGGCCAAACCGTTTATTACGCCCAAAGCAGCATTTAAGGTGAGCTATATCAATCATAAACTGGAAGACGCGGTTGACATCGACGGGATACGCTTTACCAGTCGGGTGTTACGAAAAAATCTCGAGGAGGTTGAGCGCGTTTTTCCTTATATCATTACCATTGGGAACAAACTCAAAGAAATGGCCAGTGAATCCGAAGATTTGATCAAAGAATACTACTTTGATGTCATCGGCAATATTGCCCTGAGCGCTACACGTAAGTTTCTACAAGAACAGTTGCAAGCCAGATACGGGCTGGAGGGCATGTCTTTCATGAGTCCCGGATCTCTGACCGATTGGCCGATCGAGGAGCAAAAGCCATTGTTTTCTCTCTTTGGGCAAGAGAGAACCCCGGTTGGGGTGAAGCTCACCAAAAGCCTTCTGATGCTGCCGGCAAAATCATTATCCGGAATCTATTTTCCCACCGAGGTTTCATTTTTTAGCTGCCAGCTGTGCCCGCGGGATAAATGCCCCGGCCGGAAAGCTGCTTACGATAATCAGCTTGCCAGAACGTACGGTATTGTAAAATAATCCGTGTTTTTCTTGCAACTTGGTTTTCGGAGTATTATGATTGTCCAGTTTTAACGCGAGACATTTCGATTGAAAATGATCTGTGGTTAAGGCCCCGATAGGTCTCCAGGAAATATTTTTATACCGTGGGAGGTCGACATGAAATTTATGGTTTGCTATGATGGTTCGGATAAGGCTAAAAAAGCCTTAAAGGTGGCTCAGAGCCACGCCAGGGTCTGGAATGCGAAACTGGAGGTGGTTAATGCGGTTGTCCGAATCGAACCCCTAAAACATGCCCAGGTTAAAAAGGCGGAAGACAAGCTTGAAAATGAAGTCAAGGGCTTTTTCGAAGGTGATGACCCCGCTTATGAGACCCAACTGTTATTAACTGACCTGACCCCTGGAGAGCAATTGGTTAAGTTTGCAGAAGAAGATAAGATTGATCAGATTTATGTCGGGATCATAAAAAAGTCCAAGGTGGGGAAATTTGTGTTCGGTTCCACGGCACAATATGTCATTTTGAACGCGCCATGTCCGGTCGTAACCGTTCAAAAATAACCTTACCCGATACAGCTCATTCTTTAAGGGGCCGTAAGATAGCGCTTGCGGATTTATACACCGAGGTACGAAAAAAGGCCAAACGCCATGTGTTTGGCCTGAATCGCTTAATGTATATCTTTTATAATTATGACTCAAACCACCAGCGTTCTGCAGCTCGATGGCCGTCCATCTCCCAATTACCTGCCACGTTTTCGAATCTAAGGTTCTGACTCGCAGCTTCGATATTGTTGGCAAAAACGGGGATGACCACAGCACCTTCATCGCGTACAATCCGCTGACATTCAATGTACAATTCATGTCGCTTCTGGTCATCAAGCTCTGCACGGGCTTCTTTGAGCAATTTATTGAACCGATCGTGTTTCCAACGGGTATCGTTCCAGGCTGAATCTTCCGCATAGGCAGTCGAAAACATCCAATCCGCGGTCGCCCGGCCGCTCCAGTAACACGTGACCAAGGGCTTTTTCATCCAGATATTGCTCCAGTAGCCGTTATCCGGTTGCACGACGACCTCTATCCTGATACCGGCCCTGGCGGCGTGCTCTTTATAAAGCATGGCAGCACTTGTGGCATCGGTTCCCGGCCAAGACCTTTTAGCGGTATGAAGGCTGAAGCTGTAATCCACCAATCCGGCCTTTTTTATATGAAACCTGGCTTTATCCGGGTCATATGCTCGCTGGGGCAATTCGGAAGCGTAATATCTTTGGTTCGGAGCGATGGGATGATCATTACCGAGGCTGCCGTAACCCCGTAGAATCTTTTTTAGCAACTGCTTCCGGTTGATCGCGTACTTCATTGCCAGCCTGGCGTCTCTATTGTTAAACGGTTTTTGGTCGGTGAGCATCGGGATTGAATAATGCTTTGTCCCGGTAACATTTATGATCTGAATGTTACGTGCTTTG
>JASFTL010000491.1:0-3576 GCA_050053555.1 Desulfobacterales bacterium | reverse complement strand
CTGCTGGGCCCGGGCGATGCCTTCTTTTAAAACACTTTCAGCTTCAGCTTTTACCGGCCACAGATGCATCATGAAGCAATATGCAAATAAATTCTTCTTTTCGTAGTCAATAAAGCCATGCTGTCTGCTGAGATCGATGGCCTTTTTACATGCTTCCACACTCTTACCTACAGCACCGATTTCAATGTGCGCATCAGAGAGTCCTGTATGTATTCGAATCTGTGCTTCAGTATCTAACTCGATGTTATTGGTTTCAGCCACTATCAGGGCCTTATCCAAGAAATCACAAGCAGCTTGAGCGGCACTATGCTGATTTGATTTTTCACCCGCCAAGATCAAATAATCGATGGCTTTTTTTTCATTGCCACTCCGTTGGTAATGATAGGCAAGCAATTCATAGTGTGCCTCGAGCTGATCGGCATAAATCTCTTCGATCGCGCGGGCGATACGACCGTGGAGCTCGTTGCGTCTTTGCTTCAGCAAGCTTTGATATGCGACTTCCTGGGTAAGGGCGTGTTTGAAAATGTATTCAAGCTCCGGATAGAGTGCCTTTTCATAAAGTATTTCCAGCCCAACCAAGTTGGTCAGATGCGCCCTTAACTCATCGCCCATCTCCATCATGCTTTTGAGCAGACAAAAAGCAAAATCTCTACCGATGACGCTTGCAACCTGCATTGTTTTTTTGAGATTCTCGCCCAAGCGGTCCATTCGCGCTGCCAAAACGCCTTGAATGGTGGTGGGAATTTCCAATTTGTCGATGGGTTTTACGGATCTATACCGATCACCTTCTTTGACAAGATCCCCGCGGTCAAGAAGCTCTCTGATCGTCTCTTCGACGAAGAAGGGATTTCCGCCGGCCCTTTCTGTCAGTTTTTTTTCAAGATCCGGCTTTAGAGCTACCCCGCCGAGGATGTTGCGCATCAGCCGGATAGAAGAATTAGAGCTAAGCGTCTCAAGTCCCAGCCTCTGATAATGGGCACCTTGCGCCCATGTGGGCGCCCCTTCAGGGCGGTAGGTTGCAATCATAAGGATAGGGCTTTTAACGAAAGACCGCGAAAAATAAGTGAACAGCTCTTCAGAAATTTTATCCATCCAGTGGACGTCATCTAAAAAAATGACCAAAGGTTTCTTTTCGCTCACGCTAAAAAGAAGCTCTTTCACCGCCTCAAAAGTCCCAAATTTGCGGCCCTCAGAATCAAGAAAGCCAAACATGGGGTCATCCACCTTGAGCGAAAGTAGACTCCGGTAAAATGGGATCATCGCTACAAGGCCATCCGCGGTGATCTCTTCGATCTGCCTCGAAACATCTTCTTCAGTCATTCCCTCTGCGATTTCAAACGCCCCTTTGACCACGTCGATCACCGGAAGAAAGTTAATGTTGCGACCATAATGAATACAGATTCCGGTAAGAAATGCGACCGTGTTGCCGAGCGTTTCACGAAACTCATAGACCAGGCGACTCTTTCCGACACCGGCCTCACCCACCACATCCACGATTTGGGCTTCACCACTTTTGGCTCTTTTAAAAGCGGTCTGCAGGGCTTCCATTTCGGGACCGCGTCCCACGAATTCAGTTACCCCCCGCATTAAAACAGCTTCAAAGCGGGTCCGCACACCCGGTCGCTCCGCGATCACACAGTAGATTGGCTGCGGCTCGGATTTGCCTTTTAGTTGGATTTCCCCTAAACGCTTATCTTGAAAGTAATCCCGTATGATATTTCGTGTTTCTTGACTTACCCACACTTCTCCGGGGTTGGCGCTCTGCTGAATTCGGGCAGCGAGATTGGTTGTATCTCCCACCGCGGTATAGTCCATTCTGAGATCATCTCCGATAGAGCCCACGATCACCGGACCTGAGTTGAGGCCGATTCGCATGCTAAAGTCAATCCCGATCTTCTTTTTTATCTTCTCACGATAACTAGCAATTGATTTTTGAATGGATAATGCAGCTTTACAGGCTCTCTGCGCGTGATCCTCATGGGCAACCGGAGCGCCGAAAAGAGCCATGACGCCATCACCGGTAAACTGGTTGATGGTACCTTCATATTTGTGAATCTCATCCATCAGGATTTTAAAACACGCATCCATCATCTGGTGAACTTCTTCCGGATCGATCTTCTCTGAAATAGAAGTATAATTGGCTACATCAGCAAAAAGAACAGTGACCAGCTTGCGTTCACCTTCAATGGAGCTTCGGGTGGTGAGGATTTTGTCCGCTAAAAATTTGGGAGTGTAGGAATGAGGTTCAGCGTAGTGAACTGGAGGGGCTATTGCAGGTTTACTTAAATCGTATCCGCATTCATCACAGAATTTGCTGTCAGGCGTAATTAAGGCCTCGCACTTTGGGCAGGCAAGCTCTAATTTATCTCCACATTGTTTGCAAAACTTAGCCCCTTTGCGATTTTCAAACTGACACTTCGGGCATCGCATTTTTATGCCCTCCTTTTTATGTTTGGACAGATTGAATTGGAGCGAAGGGAATAATGATTTTTCCGAAAGAAATATCCTAATGCTGATTCAGTGTCAATCGGCTTGGAAATTAATATATTGTGATCGTTTTCTTGAAACGGTTTTGAAACCAGCTCCAATCAATCCCACCGCATCAAGAGGGACTTGTTTTCATCCCGTGTAACTCGCGTACCAAATCTTTTTCCTTCCCGGTTTAAAATATCCTTAAGCCACAGGGTGTCTTCAATAGAGGCCCGATTCACCCGAAAACGTCTCATTTGAGTTGGTATCATTTGAAGCTGAACGAGTTTACCGTTTGATGGATCTATGGTCACAAAATACATCAGGGACAAATCCCCGCGATATTCTTCATAGCCGCTGATGCCCTCATAGTCATTTATAAAGTCCCCGCAGCCGTATAAAATCAGCTTTTGCTGATAAACGTCAATGCCTTTGACGTGATGCGATGAATGCCCGTGAACGACGTCAACGCCCGCCGCATCGATCAGTCGATGTGCAAACGTGATTTGTCGACGGGGTACGTTATATCCCCAGTTTCCGCCCCAATGAATTGAAGCCACGACGATATCATTTTTGTGTTTGATCTTTTGGACGGCTTGCGAGATGCGGCGCACGCTATTATCCGACAGGTTTGTCAGCAGGTTTACACCGGCTTTTTCGGCGGTTGCGGCCCAGCTTGAGGGAATTCCGCTCGATTCCAGACCAAAGGAAAACATCAACACCCGTCCTTTGCCCGGAATCGCCATTACGGCCGGAGCGAATGCCTCGCTCAGATGGCGACCGGCGCCTGAACTGGCGATGTTCGCCTTTTTCAATGTTTGCAGCGTTTCCAAAAGCCCGGCATATCCCCAATCCAGAACGTGATTGTTGGCCAGGGCGCAAAAATCGATGCCGGCCCGGGTTAAGACTGCAATATTCTGAGGATGCATGCGGTAGTTGATGCCTTTATTTTTCCAAAAATCATTGCTCGCCGTTATGCTGGTTTCCAGATTGACTAATTTTAAATCCGGTTGGCGGCGTTCCAGTTCTTCAAGGGCATCTCCCCAGATGTAGGCAAAGGCGGCCGGCCGCGGAATGGGTCCATTGGCCTCCTCGGCAATCCGCACA
>JASFTL010000490.1:0-3609 GCA_050053555.1 Desulfobacterales bacterium | reverse complement strand
AAGTTGAGCAGGACCTAAGAGGAATTAAAGGCGCACTTAACCAATTGCGAAAGCTCATCTGGTCCCACATCAACGTTTATGCAACCAATAGAGTCTTTGCCAGAATTCTACTCGTCGAGGTTAGAAACCATCCGGATTACTATAAAAGCGAAACTTATGAACTCGTAACAATCTACAGCAATACGGTTTTGAGCATTATCAAAGAAGGCATCCGCGCAGGTGAAATTCGAGCTGATTTGTCGCCAAAACTAATCCGGCACGGAATTTTAGGCAGTATTGAACAGGTCTGCCTTTCGAGTATTATTTTTGGCAGGGACATATCCCCCGATGATCTCACGGAGGAGCTTTGCGAATTTATATTTCAGGGGATAGAAGGAAAATAAAAACGGGAGGCAGATGCCATGGGCAAATGGATGAATGGCTACCTGGATAAACTGGCAATTGTGCGCCAGCAAAACCTTGCCGGCGGGGGGGCCGAAAAGATCGCTCTCATGCATCGCCTGGGCAAACTAACCGCCAGAGAAAGAATTGAACAACTGGTGGACCGCGGCAGCTTTGAAGAAATCGGCTCCATCGTCACGGATTCACGGCCTGCCTTTGATGGTGTCACCAGACCCAGTCCGTCTGATGGAATCGTCATGGGTATGGCCAAAGTCAACAACCGGCCGGTGGCATTATATGCCACGGACTTTACCGTCATGTCCGGATCCATCGGAGATCAGGCGGCCTGGAAAATGGCTGACCTTACAGAGATGGCCGGGCAGATGCAAATTCCCATCGTTGGCTTGGTCGATTCGGCCGGTGCAAGACTCAGCATTGAGGGAGGCAACTCCGGATTGAATGGATTTAGCGTATTCGTTCGGAATTTCTGCCGATACTCAGGTGTAATTCCCAGGATCACCCTTGTTTTAGGGCCCTGTACCGGTTTAATGGCGACCATAGCGGTACTGTCGGATTTTGTGATCATCAACCAAAACAGCGGCTTTCTCTGGCTGGGTGGGCAAAAAGCCTCGGAAGATGCCGGCACGGCTGAATTCCACATGGAAAAAAGCGGTCAATGCGACATGGTTGCGCAAAGCGATGAAGATGCGATTGTCAAAGCCAAACTCCTGCTGGATTACCTTCCTCAGAACTGCTGGGTAAAGCCGGCACCAGCCGAAGCAACAGATGATCCGCAACGAAGAGAAGAAGACCTTTTGGATATCATGCCGGATGATCCAAAATTTACGTATGATATTCACGAAATCATCAGACGTATTGTCGATAACGGCGAATTTTTCGAGCTCAAAGAGGACTATGCCTCCCATCTCGTCATCGGCTTCGCCAGATTCGACGGGCAGGTGGCCGGCATTGTCGCCAACAATCCGGATGAGTTAAGCGGCATACTGGAACCGGACGCCTCGGACAAATACGACCGCTTTATGATGTTTCTGGATGCCTTTAACATTCCGTTGGTTACGCTGGTTGATACAACGGCATTTCCGCCGGGAGATAAGTGGGAACGACTCGGTGTCATCCGGCATGGCGCAAAGCTGCTGCATTCTTATGCCCACCTGACCTGTCCGAAAGTGACCATGGTTTTACGACGTTCCTATGGCGGCGCCAACATTGTCTTAGGCTGCTCCAAGATGTTTCCGGATTTTATTTATGCCTGGCCGACAGTGGAATTTGCCCCGACCGGCCCGGAAACCGTGGTGCATGCGGTTTTTAATAAAGAACTGACAAAAGCCAAAGAAGAGGGAAATTATGAAGAAGTATATCATTTCTTTCTAAGCATCCTAAAAGAGCAATTCTCGGTAATGAACCTGGCCAAGCATTGGACAACCTACTACACGGTTCATGAGGTCATCGACCCGCGAGACACGCGGCCACGAATCATTAAAGCGATTGCCGCGACACAGAACAAACAGGAGCAATTGCCGGCCAAAAAGCGCTCGATTAAACCGGCATAAAGGAAACTATTATGGCCAAAAGAATGAACAGCGCACTCAAACGGCTCGCCGATATTCAAAAAAACAACTTTTTGGGCGGGGGCAAGGCGCACATTGACCGGCAACACGGCCGGGGCAAGTTAACCGCCAGGGAGCGGATCGAATGTCTGGTGGATTCGGATTCGTTTCGGGAACTGGGCTCGTGTGTCAATACGACAGGTTCGCGCATCGACGGCCGGACCTCGAGTGCGCCCTGCGATGGTGCTGTCACCGGCACCGCTAAGGTGGATGGTCGCCCGGTAGCGGTTTACGCCAGTGATTTTACCGTGCTGGGCGGATCCATCGGCACCCAGCATGGCGTCAAATTCGTTAAATTGATGGAAATGGCGGCCAAGTGGGGTATCCCCATGTTCTGGCTGCTGGATTCCTCCGGCGGAAGGCTGGGCTATCAGGACGTGCCCATGGCCGGTATTGACTGGTGGTTCGCCCTGCAATCCAGGTTTTCCGGATTGATTCCCCAGATCAACGTGCTGTTGGGGCCCTGTATTGCCGGACAAGCCTACTGCCCAACGCTCTGTGATTTTCTTTTAATGAGCAGGCAAACCTCGCATCTGTGGCTTGGCGGACCCCGCATGACGCAAGCCGCAACTTCTGAAAAAATCGGAGAAAATGTCGGCGGTGCCGATTATCACATGATCTATAGCGGAACCTGCGACGTGGTAGGCGAAACCGACGCAGAAACTATCAGCAAAGCGCGCCGGCTTCTCAGCTACCTCCCCAATAACTACAGGGAAAAACCGGCCAAAATAACACCATCAGATGCCCCGGATCGAAAGGTTGCGGAACTCGTCAAAATGGTTCCGGATAAATATGAGGCCGTCTACGATATGCACACCGTCATTCAAGCGCTGGTTGATGACGGTGAATATTTTGAAATAAAAAATGAATATGCCACAAATTTGATTACCTGCTTTTGCCGGTTGAACGGTGAGGTTGTCGGGCTGGTCGCTAACAACCCCAAGGCCTCCGGCAGTATGGTGGAGATTAATTCCTGTGACAAGTATTACCGTTTTTTGCAGGTCCTGGATGCTTACAACATACCGCTGGTAACCTTAGCGGACACCCCGCCGATGGTGCCTGGCGAAGAACAGGAAGCCAAAGGACTTTTGAGGCATTTTGGAAAGATCATCGATGCCTATGCCACAGCAACCATCCCGAAAATCTGCATTGTATTGAGAGAAGCTTACGCTGATGCGGGCAGCATGATCATGGGTGCCGTAAAGGGAATGGGGGTCGACCTTTGCTATGCGTGGCCCATCGCGCGCTTTGCCGTGGAAGCATCCATCCAGGATTACCGCCAAACATACGCAAAGGGGATTGAAGATGACGCCTATTCCGGCTATCTGAATCGCTCCCGCGAAAAAATTGATGCCTTTGAAGTGGCTCGCAGCTGGACGGCTCAGATGGTGGATGAAATCATCGATCCTGCTGACACCCGCATAAAGATCATTGAAGCATTGGAGCTCACCCGCAACAAGCAGGAAAAATTGCCCCCAAGGGCCAAAGGGCATGGAACGGGCCCCACCTGAGGTGCCCGGATGGCGATTGTCAGAATATTTTTTATGCGAAATGGAATTTGAGCAGGCCGTCAAAAGCAAACATCGACCGCATTCAGCTT
>JASFTL010000489.1:0-3621 GCA_050053555.1 Desulfobacterales bacterium | reverse complement strand
GGGCTGATTTCCGGAACCTTTCTCATCATGACATTCAGAGCAACTCTGGTCTTCAGAAGACTCGTCTTCCAATTTTTCTCCATTTTCATACACATGGTGGCATTCGCTGCATTCTTCTATCTCGGCTTTTTCGTTGTGTTCATCATGCCGAAACATGGCCGGGGGACGCCGCTTTTTTTCAAAACCCCAGTCATCTACCACTTGCATATCTTCTTGAGAAAATGCCGGTACGATTAAAAAACCGACTATTGCCAGCGTCATCAAAATTAATCTTAGCTGCCTCATTATCATTTTGTCTCCATTTGTTGTCTGGTTTAACCCGGTTTTTCCATTACATCATACAGAATATCGCTGATGAATTTAATCTCATAACCGAGGCCATAGTGATGGTTGATATCTTCAAGGCCGCTGTGACAATTATGACAGGGCGCAATGAGTACCTTGGCGCCCCGGGACTTGGCCGCAAATAACTGCTCGGCTTTAATGCGGTTGCCTTGCATGCGAGTCATTTTATAAGGCGGTCCACAATTGATCACCCCGCCACCGGCACAGCAGCAATAATTGTGTTCGCGGTTCGGATGCATCTCGATGAGTTCTTCACAAATGGCATTGACCACATAGCGGGCCTTTTCGGCCAGCCCGCCGCCCCGGATCACATTGCACGGGTCGTGCAGGGTAACGGGCTCTTTGAATTTTTCGGCAATGGTAATTTTTTTGTCTTTGATCAGTTCATCGTAGAAATCAATGGCATGCACAACGGGAATGGGCGGCATGCGCCAGCCCAGCCAGCGATTGCCCACATCGTAAACCGATCGAAAGGCATGACCGCATTCGCCCATGACAATCCGTTTAACCCTCAGTCTGGCAGCGGTTTCAAAATGGGCCCGTTTGACGCGCCCCATGATTTCATTATCGCCGGTATACATGGCCATATCGCTGTTGTCCCATCCTGGGGTGGCGGGCATCGTCCAGTTCACTCCGGCCACATCCATAAAGACAGCTGCCTGGTAAAGCAGCTGGGCTTGAAATTTGGGTTCCGGACCGATGACCGAATACATGATGTCGGCCCCTTCTTTCTCGAGCGGGATGCGCAGGGTGGGTATTTCGGCCTGGGCCTCTTCTTCCTGCCACTGCAGGGTATCGATCCACTCATCATCTTTGACCCACATCTGGTTCATGGTGACCGCATGGCTGTGGACCGTATCCTGTATATAGAGCGGCGTTACACCCAGCAAATGGCAGATGCGCCGCACCGTCAGCATCAAATAAGCGATATCGATGCCGAACGGACAGTACATGGCACATCGCTTACAGGCATTGCACTCCGTGGAGACAATCTGAGAGGCCCTTTTGATGAATTCGGCATTGACTTTTCCTTTGGTCTTTAGCATTGGCCACAGGGTTTGTTTTACTTTTCCAACCGGCGAATAGCGCGGGTCTTTATCGTGGGACAGGTAATAGTGGCAGGCTTCCGAGCACAGACCACAGTGGATACAGGTATCAACATAAGCTTTGAGACGTGCGCCGGATTCGCCTTTTAGAACCCGGTTGATGACTTTTTCAATCCGTTCCGGGGTCAGATTTTGCGCACCGACTTCCAGGCCTTCGTCGGTAACCTTCTTTTTTTCCTTTATCGCTGCTTCAGCCATGATCGCTCTCCTGTGAGACGAAGTTTTGAATTATGAAATAAGTAAAAGCTGTCTTTAAAATAGTAGATCGCGTTCTAGGGCAAGGCGCAAACCGATTCAAAAGCGGAGCATACACGACAGTATTCGAGCATTTTGAATCGAGTTGATACGCACTTTACTTTTTTTATAGAAATAGATGCGTAATCCCGTTTATCCGGAGCAACACAGCCCTTGGGCGTGAGATGCATTTTAAAGACAGCTTTTCTACCAGTCCTTGGCATGTCTAACCCCTCCAAATTCCGAACCCATATACGCCCGGGTCAACGGTGCAAACAGCATGTGACTCAAACGCGTAAACGGAATGGCCACCAGCATGATTTCTCCCGAAAGAATATGCAGAATCAGCAATATTTGATATCCAAACCACTGATAATACGCCAAAATTCCGGTGACAAAAGGTGCCGCCACAATACCCAGAATAATGTAGTCCGACGCCGACGTCACAAACTGAACCTCCGGATTGACCAATCGCCGCACCAGGAAAAACACACAAGCGGCAATGACGATCAGGGTCATGATTTCAGCCACTCCGTTGGGCAAGGTCCACCAGCTGAGATCCCAGGATTCTTCAACCAGCGTCACGTGCGCCAGCAAAAAAATGGGGGTCAGTATCAGGCAGATGTGAAAAGCAAAGGCAACGATCGTCAGGGCCGGATGCCTTCTCATATTTTCGGTGGCAAATGGCGTGCTCCAACGCGCAATCGATCGCAGACCGTATTTGGCGCTCATGTAGGAATAGATAAATTTTTCTTTTTTATGAACCAGCACCATCAGATGGATGAGCCGGTAGAGGCTGCCACCGATGAAAAGAATAAATGCCAGCCAGGCTAACGGGCCACTCACAAAATTGTATAACGTGTTCATGCCGCCCCCTCTTTAGCGTAAAATATCATTCAGTGCTGCAACACGTCGGGTATAGACGCCGTCCTGTATGGTTCGCAGCAGAATTTTATCGCCTTCAGGACTAAAGACGGGATCCCAGATCGCATCGACGGTTTGCTCCCAGAGACGATCATTAACAGCGATGCCGTACTTGCCGTTTTTTTCGACTTTCACGGCCACATGGCCGCTGTCCGGGCTGAAGACCGGCTTCCAGGCCATATCAAAATGGTTTCCCCAGGTCGCGCCATCGACAACCACCATCCATTTATCGCCTTCTTTGGCAATGGCCGCAAGCCTGCTTCCGTCCGGGCTAAACACCGCATCCGTCACCAAATCCCTGAAAGTAACCGACCAGGGCCTGCCGTCCACCGCAACCGTCCACCGACCGTACTTAGGAGCGACAACCGCAGCTGTTTTGCTGCCGTCCGGACTGAACATCGCGTGCCAGAGCTGCACGAATTTCCGATCCCAGATAAGCTTTCCGTCCTGTGCCAGAAACCACCCGCCGTTGGTCCTGACGGGGGCGATCACGGCACTGTTTTGCGGATGAAAGATCGGCTCCCAGACACAATCAAAGGTCTGTTCCCAAGGTGTTCCATTGACGGCAATCGTATAATCATAAAGATTCAG
The DNA here is from genome assembly GCA_050053555.1 of Desulfobacterales bacterium. Taxonomy (GTDB): domain Bacteria; phylum Desulfobacterota; class Desulfobacteria; order Desulfobacterales; family JAHEIW01; genus JAHEIW01. The sequence continues at coordinate 421 of JASFTL010000489.1, read as the reverse complement.
CCGGACCCCGGCCGCCAGCTTTTGGCCATCGGTGCTAATGGCCATTTTCCAGACGTTGACGAATTGTGTATCCCAGGTTTTGCCGTCCAGAGCTGCCGTAAAAGCGCCCTCCTGGAATTTATGAATTTCGCCTTCACCAAACTCGACGACCTGAACGGCGCCAGCCGTGCGACGGCCATCCGGACTCAGTGTGGGATGGGTCATATTGGGAAAGGTTTTCTGCCAGACAACGTTATTTAAGACCATGCCGTAAGCCATATCCTGCTGGACGGCAGCTGCGATGTTTTTACCGTCGGGGCTGAACATCATATTCCAGACATATGCGAATTTATGATCCCAGGCGCTGCCGTCCACCGCCACTGTCCATTCGCCCGTTTCAGATACAAAGGCCGCTAAGCGCCCGTCGGGGGCAAACCGCAGA
>JASFTL010000488.1:0-3622 GCA_050053555.1 Desulfobacterales bacterium | reverse complement strand
GCTCAAAGGTCATCGCAATGGAGGTGCCATTGATCGCATCGGCTTTTTCGACGACTTCATGAAGCAACGCTTGATGCCCGATATGAACCCCATCGAAATTGCCGATGGTGACGACCGCTGCTTTAAACGGTTGGGTTATCTTTTCTAAATGGCGAATAATTTTCATGATAAATCGGCGCTTGGAATCACTATAACCTTGACATGCATAATAAAAAAAGATATTTAAATCAACCTTTGATAGTCATATGAATACCCAATGGTTCATGTGCGTGCCGAAGTGGCGGAACTGGTAGACGCGCTAGGTTCAGGGTCTAGTCCGGGTTTCCGGGTGGGAGTTCGAGTCTCCCCTTCGGCACCAAATAAAACACAACGCTATTCTGCTCAAGCCTGCTTCCGCAGGCTTTTTCTCTTTTATCCCAGGACTCAGCCCAGGAATTTGATCCGCACTTTCACATATTTCTTAACTGGGTCGCGTCTGAATTCATGTCGGCTATATCGGCATGCTTCATAATAACCATTCTAAAGTTTCTTTCAACACCGGTATTGGTGGCCACTAAATAAAATGAATGCCCAAGATTGGGCAGCGTAACTTCTTTTGAGCACCCATATTCGGCTACTGACCGCTGATCTCAATAACACATTGAAAGAGGAATATTTCTGAGGATCAAAAAGGACGGGGTGCGCGTCTAATGGAGGGCTTTATTTTTTGCGATATTGTGCACCCCGTGCGGCATTCTTGTGGATACGTTTCCGAGTCGAATTTCACTGCGCGCTAGCCTAACAATCAACTCATATATAAACCGCCGTTTATATGAATCGTTTGGCCAGTGATATAACCGCCTGCGTCAGAAGCAAGCAGTAAAGTAATACCAATTGTATCACGAGGATTTCCGATGCGTCTTAACGGTATCCGCCTGGTAAGCTTTTCAAGCTGGGCTTGGGGCATCAATTCGAGCATCGGTGTGTCGATCATCCCCGGTGCAATGACGTTAATCCGAATTCCGGATGGACCGACCTCTCTTGCCAGACTTCGGCTGAAGCCTTCGATGCCGGATTTTGCCGCAGAATAGTGCGCACTGGTTTCCCCGCCCGTTCTTGCAATCATTGAGGAAAAATTGATGATGCACCCTTTGCGACGCTTGATCATGGAGGGAAGCACTGCTTGGGTGCATAAAAAAACAGATGTCAGATTTGCCTCCATGTGTTGATTCCAATTTTCCAGTGTCATTTCCTTTACCGGGCAAGGGACGCTGATGGCGGCCATATTGATGAGAATATCCGGTGGTCCAATATCACTCAGACATTTGTTTATCATGTTGTCCACTGAAGATGTGTGGCGGACGTCAGCCACATGGCAAATGAATGTTCCCTCTTTTTTAGGAACGTTTTGCCGTTTTATTTCCGACCGGTCGACCGCAAACACCCTGGCGCCTGCATCAAATACAGCCCCGGCGATGGCCGTGCCAATACCTCCAGCAGCCCCTGTAATGATGGCTGTCTTTGCATTCAAATCGACATTTAATCCGGCAGTTTTGAATGTGTGTTCTTTCATTTGTCCGCCTGATTGTGCGCCTTTAATTTCGATAACAGCAAGTTCTCTCTCTGAAATCCGACGCAAACTTACAAGGTTTGCCATTGCAACTATGGCAGTTCAATTATCATGGCCATTCCCAGGCCGCCACCTCCGCATAAGGTGGCCAGTCCACGCTGCACATTGCGTCTTCGCATTTCAAACAGCAGGGTAGTAACGAGCCTGGTTCCGGTGGCCCCTACCGGATGTCCCAAAGAGATGCCACTGCCGTTTACGTTGATAATTTCACGTTTTTCTGTAAGTCCAAGTCCTATCTCACATGCCAGATACTGAGCTGCAAAGGCTTCGTTGATTTCTATCAGACCCATATCGGATAGTCTCAGACCGGTTTTCTGTAGAAGTTTTTCTGTGGCCGGCACCGGCCCCCATCCCATGAAATCAGGATCAACGCCGACGACACTGAAATCCACAATACGGGCCATCGGTTTGACGCCCAGTTCATCCGCTTTGGATTTCAACATGATAATCATCGCGGCTGCCCCGTCATTGATGCCTGAGGCATTGCCGGCGGTGACCGTGCCGTCTTTTTTAAATATGGGATTTAATTTGGCGAGGGCATCAACGGTCGTATCCGCTCTTGGATGTTCGTCCGTGTCCACTATGGTTGGTTTTCCCCTGGAACCGGGGATTTCAATCGGAACGATCTCTTCTTTAAACCGACCTTCGCTGATGGCCTCTGTGGCCTTCATATGGCTTTGATAGGCCAGTTCATCCTGTTCCTTGCGGCTGATATTGTACTTTTGAGCAAGATTCTCTGCCGTGATTCCCATCGCAGGGCCAACACCGATGCTCGTCACCCCATCCCACATCATATCTCTTACTTCCACATGATCCATGCGGGCCCCCCAGCGCAGGGATTCTAAAGTATGCGGTACGGTGCTCATGCTTTCTACTCCACCTGTCAAAAACACAGAGTTATACCCCTGACGAATCGCCATACATCCCTGGGCGATGGCCCACATGGATGACGTACAAACCCGCATCACGGTGAAGGCCGGGACCTCAACCGGAACCCCGGCTTTAATAGCCGTCACCCGCGCGATATTGACTTCATTTCTGGCGCGTTGGTAACAGCACCCCCAACCCACGTCATCTATTTCAGCCGGATCTATTTTAGCGCGCTTGATGGCTTCAGCCATCACCGGCACACCCAACGGTACCCCTTTAACGTCTTTAAATTGACCGCCGTAAGTGCCGATCGCGCTGCGAACTGCCGAGACAATGACAACATCATTCGTATCCATATGTTACCTCCTGCATCTGTTGCTTTGGGTAATTAGAATTCATTGAAACATCTAAACCACCTGGCGCTCCATGATAATGCCAGATGTGTGCCACAGGACTTCATTGCCAGTGGCCGGGTGCCGCCATATCCTAAATAAGGTTCATAAACGTTTGTTTTTCTAAGTTTTGCTGCCGACAAACCGGAAGTCAAATCTTTACTTTGTGCGCTGTACCGGGAAACAATGCACAGCATTTCGTTTTAAGAAAAACCGTATATTGTGTTTCGGGTGCTGGAATAGGTACCCATTTTCAATCGAAAAGGACTTTTTTAACTCGATTCATGTTCATTTTAGCGTTCATACCCAACGTAAATATAAAACATTGATCACCAGCAGTATCACTATATATTTGTTGATTTTCAAATACGTTAGATGTTGAGGACGCTTCCATCTGAACAGAAGTGCTGTTAATGTTTTCTATCTTTCCGGTTTTATCGGCACCCATTTTGCAACTTATCCGGATCGACCTTCTAAAAGATCTCTCATGGTAATTAGGCCGTATTCGAATGATCCATATAGAGGAAACGATTTTAGATCGAAACACCATCACGATTAAATTGGAGGGCGTCCTCGATCAGAGTGCACTACCGGTTATTCAAGGTGTTTTCGACCATTATCTGAATAAACAGCGCGCCATACACCTGGATCTGGAGGGCCTGATCCATATTACCCGTGAGGGAAGGAATTTTCTGAATGGAATCAAGCAAAATGTAAACTTGGTCCATCTTCCTGAATTTATGCAATTAGA
>JASFTL010000487.1:0-3634 GCA_050053555.1 Desulfobacterales bacterium | reverse complement strand
TCTGGATACGGTCGATCTGACGACCTATGGGCCCCGGCTGCAAAAACATCCGCTTTTTCCGCATGAGGCCAATATCGGCGCAGCGCAGCTTACGGATTCGAAAACCCTTAAACTTTCCGTCTGGGAGCGCCCGGGAACACTGACCACTGCTTGCGGAACCGGCGCCTGTGCTGCCGTGGGCGCCGCCCACCGCCGGGGACTTACGAAAGCAAAGCACATGACAGTGATCATGCCGGCCGGACCGGTCGAAATCGAACTCAAAGATGATGATCGCGTGGTTATGATCGGACCGGTCGAAATCTGTTATACCGGCTATCTTCCGCCTCTAACCCATCTCAAAAATGCATCTAACGCCCAATAGCTTCGTTGTCCCGCGAAGCGGGATTTGCGCCGATTTTATTACACAAGGGTGCATCATGAGCCTCCTTAAAATGCTCACATACTAAAATGTATGCTACGCTTTTGCGTCGGCTCACGCCTTGCTTTGATGAACACATTAATTTATTAAAATCAAGACGTGAAATCCCGCCTTCAAGCGGGAGACGTGATCTACTATTTTTGAGATGGGTTCTAATAAATAAAAATAAAACATGCTACCTGGTATGGCCTCAAGGGCGTGCGGGAAGCGGTTTGTCTTTAAGAAAGAAGCGGATTTTACAATGAGTGCCAGATAAATTATGGAGATAAAACCGATGAACAGAGCCATCATCAACTTCGACAAGGCGTCTCTGGATACCATTCATGCTTATTCCCTGGAACTGTTACACGATATTGGAATCCGATTTCCCAGCAAAAAAGCGCTGGCGCTTTTTAAAAAGCACGGGTTCAAAGTGGATGGATCCATGGTGCATTTTGAGGAGCAGGATATTCAGAGAGCACTTGAGACGGTGCCGGCAGCCTTTACCATCGAAGCTCGCAATCCCTCTCGAAACATCCGCATCGGAGAAACCAACTTTGTTCTGGCTCCAGGATACGGACCGCCTTTTATCATCGAGACGTCCGGCAAAAAACGCAATGCCACCCTGGCGGATGCAGCGACATTTTGCAAACTGGTTCAGACCTCAAAATACATCGACTTTAACAGCGCCATCGTCGTACAACCGAATGACGTCCCCAGCGATACCGCTCATCTGGATTTGCTGCTGGCGACGCTGACGCTGACCGACAAACCCATTATGGGCAGCTCGGCTTCTGAAACAGCCGCGAAGGACTCGCTGCAAATGGCAGAAATGATTTGGGGGAGCCTCGACCGGCCGGTCATGATTTCCCTGATTGATTCCCTGTCGCCCCTGCAGTATGCCACCGAAAGCGTTGAAGCCTTGATGGTGTTTGCCGCAGCGGGGCAGCCGTTGATCATTCACTCGGCCTGCACGCTGGGATCCACCGGTCCTATTACGATTGCGGGCTCGCTGGTGATCTCTAATGCCACCACCCTGGCGGGGATATGCCTGGCCCAGCTGATCAATCCCGGAACGCCGCTGGTGTATGGTTTGGGCGGCACACCCATGGATATGCGCAGCGGCGGGTATGTCAATGCCACGCCAGAAGATGCCAAGCACATCGCCATCGTCACGGCCCTGGGACAATACTACAATGTGCCTTGCCGAAGCCACGGAACGCTGACCGAGTCGTTTTGCCTCGATTACCAGGCCGGTATGGAGTCGGCGGTGATGCTGACCGCGGCGGCCCTGAGCGGTGTTCATGTGAGCCTGCACGCCTGCGGTACATTCGGCTCCATGCTGGCCATGAGTTTTGAAAAATTCATTGCGGACGAAGATCTTTGCGGGGCGGTGAAAAAACTGATAACCCCGGTGGCGTTTACGCAAGAGGCTTTTGCGCTGGATTTGATCAAGCAGTTGGGCACATCCGGTCATTATCTGATGGAGGACCATACCGTCAGTCGCTGTCGCGATGAATTTTTCATCCCGGATTTGAGCGACCGGAGCAACCATGACCGATGGCTGGCGATGGAAGGTCGGGATATAACGACAAGGGCGCAAGGTCTTCTGGCTAAGCGACTGGCAGAATATGAAAAACCGGAGGCAGACCCCAAACTGGAGAAGCGCCTGAGGCAATACGTTGAGGATCGCAAGCTCACCAGGTGATCACCGTTTGGACGGGGTGGTAGCTACTCATTCATCGTTCAATTATCTCATCACTTTTCCCTCATCTTCTCCAGTTTTTTCTCCACAAACGTTTTCTGGCTTTGAGCTCCCACACAGGTCAATAGATGACTGGCTTCCAGTTCCAGTGTCTGCTCGAAACTGGAATGCAGTCCCTGATCAATAGCAATTCGAGAGAGTTTAAGGGCCAGCGGGGATTTTCCCCCGATTTTCCCGGCCATGACCAATGCTTCATCTAAGAGGCTTTCGGCCGAAACGACACGGTTTACCAACCCGATTTGCATGGCTTCGTGTGCATTTATAAAGTCACCGGTAAATACCAGTTCTTTGGCCTTGCCAAGCCCTATAATTTGCGCAAGCAGCTTCGTTCCAGCGGTTGTGATGGTCAGTCCAACTTCCGTCTCTGGAAATCCAAATCTAGCATCTTCAGCAGCTATCCTTATGTCACAGCTCATGGCGAATTCACACCCGCCGCCCAGGGCATAGCCCCGGACCGCTGCGATTAACGGTTTTCCCAAATCCATGACCACACGCTGCACTTCCTGAAGACCCTCTGTTTCTTCAACCCAGTCCTCAAAACTTTTTCCGGCAGATGTTTCTTTCAGGTCCTCCCCGGCACAAAATGCTCTTCCGGCACCCGTTAAAATGACCGAGAAGACATTCTCATCCTGGCGCGCCTTCTTAAGCTGCGCGATGAGTTCCTTTATGAGATCCCTGTTTATGGCGTTAAGCCGCTCCGGCCGGTTGAGGGTAATAATCGCGACGTTCTGGTTTTTTTCATAAAGGACGGTTTTATTCGTCATGCAAGCCTCCTATGCTTTCTTTGCCTCGTGGATCTTTCGCAGTTCATGCTTTAATATCTTTCCGGTCTTTGTCATCGGCATCTCAGTAACGAATTCCACTTCCCGGGGATAGGCATGGGCCTCAAGTCTCTTTCTGACATGTTCTTTGATGCTCTCCCCAAGCGCCTCATCAGGCGTCACCCCCGCTTTGGGCAAGATAAACGCTTTTACAATTTCTCCTCGGACAGGGTCAGCGACACCGATGACGCCAACCAACGCAACTGCCTGATGTTTCATCAGACACGCTTCCACTTCACCCGGTCCGATCCTGAAGCCACCGCTTTCGATAATATCGTCTTGTCTCCCGCAGAACCAAAAATGACCTTCTTCATCTTTTCGACCATAATCGCCGGTGCGCAACCATTCGCCGATAAACTTATTCTTGGTGGCTTGTGGATTTTTCCAATATTCTAAAAACATCACCGGATCAGGGCCTTTTACCGCAATCTCACCAATTTCGCCATGCTTTACAACCCGACCGTCTTCATCGATGATCTCAACAACGTGTCCTGGAACAGCCCTGCCGATGGCCCCCGGAACCGTGTTCATGATTTCCGAGCAAAAACCGACCACCAAATCACATTCTGTCTGCCCATATTGTTCGTTGATTTCAACCCCAAGCTGCTCTCGCGTCCAATCACAAATCGCTTCGCCCAACGTCTCCCCTCC
>JASFTL010000486.1:0-3636 GCA_050053555.1 Desulfobacterales bacterium | reverse complement strand
AGGGCTCCCGACCAATGCAACTTTCGGATTTACACGGATGCTTCTAAAACTCATCGAGGATCGCAACCCGCATTATGCCGGTATGTTTTTTGATGCCAAAGGCCCGACATTCCGTCACGAAATGTTTGCCGAATACAAGGCAAACCGCCCACCCATGCCGGACGACATGGCCGCCCAAATTCCTTATATCAAAAAAATGACAGCCGCATTTCAATTGCCGATTATCGAGATGCAGGGATTTGAAGCAGACGATTTAATTGGAACCTATGCCCGTATCGCCGAAGAGAATGGCTATCGCGTGGTTATGGTAACCGGTGACAAGGATTTTATCCAGCTAGTGACCGACCAGGCGATTATCTGGGATCCCATGAAGGATGAGACCATTGATGCCGAAACGGTAAAGACATCTTATGGTGTCGAACCGCCACAGATGATTGAAGTCATGGCTCTCTCCGGTGATGCAACCGATAACGTGCCCGGGGTTCCCGGAATCGGTCAAAAAACCGCCCTTAATTTGATTCGGGAATTCGGAGGGATGCAGCAGCTGTATCAAGCGGTCGACACGATTACCAAAAGAAAACAGCGTGAAAACCTCATCGAGTATCGTGATCAGGCTTTTTTGAGTCGGGACCTGGTCACCATAGACACACGGGTACCGGTTTCCGATAATTTGAAGGCCTTTGAGGTAAGCCCACCGGATGCCGATGCGCTCCTGGAGCTCTTCAAAAGGCTCGAATTCAGACAGTTACAGCATTCTATATCCGCCAAGACGGACCTCAGTTCCAAAGATTATAAAGCCATCCTGGAGATGGACGAGCTTGAGAAATTGATCGGCCGTCTGGAATCAGCCAGTAGTTTTGCTCTGGACACCGAAACCACATCCCAAAATCCCATGAAAGCTAAATTGGTAGGTCTGTCTTTTGCCTTGCAAGCCGATGAAGCTTTTTACATTCCTTGCGCGCATGATTATCTTGGCGCTCCCCGACAACTTGCGCTATCTGAAGTTTTAGAAAAACTCAGACCCATTTTGGAGAATCCGGAGATTAAAAAAGTCGGTCAGAATATTAAATATGACTGGCTCGTATTATCCCGACATGGTGTCAATCTTGATGGGGTGGTTTTTGATACCATGGTTGCCTCTTATCTGCTGAATCCCTCTAAAAGAGCCCACAATCTGGACCAGATCGCCATGGATTTTCTGGGACATAAAACAATCTCCTACCAGGAAGTCGCCGGTAAAGGCAAAAATGCATTATCGTTTAATCAGGTGCTTTTGGAAAAAGCAGTGCCCTATGCATGCGAGGATGCCGATATCACCTTAATGGCCAAAGATGCACTGATGACCAGGCTTCAGGAAATTGGGCTGACCGATTTGATGGAAAATGTTGAGATGCCTTTGGTGCCGGTTTTGATGCGTATGGAAATGCAGGGCACATGCATTGACATTGATCGGTTGCATGAACTTTCCAAATCGTTTGAGCATCAGCTCGAAGCATTGGAAGCCGGCATTTATGGACTTGCCGGTGAAGAATTTAATATCAGCTCATCCCAGCAGCTTGGCAATATACTGTTCAATAAGCTCAAGCTGCCGGTTTTGAAAAAGACCAAAAAGAAAACCGGTTACTCAACCGATGTGGATGTTTTGACCCGGCTGGCTGAAGAGCATGAAATGCCGGCACTTGTGTTGAAGCACCGTACGCTATCAAAATTAAAATCCACTTACGCCGATGCCTTAATTGATCTGGTTAATCCGAAAACCGGGCGTATTCATACCTCCTACAATCAGACGGTGACGGCCACCGGCCGACTAAGTAGTTCGGATCCCAATTTGCAAAATATTCCAATTCGAAGCGATGAAGGCATGGAGATTCGCAGGGCTTTTGTGCCTCGTAAAGGTTGGCATCTGGTTTCAGCGGATTATTCTCAGGTTGAGCTGCGTATTTTAGCGCATTATTCCGATGATGAAATTCTGATCAAAGCCTTTTTAGAGGATGAAGATATACACACCCGGACGGCCGGTGAAGTTTTTCAAGTATCACCCTCATCGATTACCACCGAGCTCAGGCGGCAGGCCAAGGCGATCAATTTCGGCATTATCTACGGCATGAGCGCCTTTGGGCTTTCAAAACAGCTCGGGATCAGTCAAAAAATGGCCAAAACGTACATTGATAATTATTTTGCCAGATACCAAGGTGTAAAGCGATTCATCGATCAAACCTTGATGGAGGCCAAACAGATGAAACGAACCAGCACGCTGCTGAGACGTATTCGTCTTTTACCGGATATCGGCAGTGCCAATATTAACGTTCGACAGGCCGCTGAGCGCACGGCAATCAATACCCCCATCCAGGGGTCTGCTGCCGATCTCATCAAATTGGCAATGATCCATATCGACAGCGCCTTCAGAGATAGAAAGCTGAAATCTGCGATGCTGCTTAGCGTTCACGATGAACTGGTTTTTGAAGCCCTATCAGAAGAGCTTGACACGGTTCCACCTCTGGTCAAAGAGATAATGGAAAATATATGGGATCTTAAAGCGCCGCTTAAAGTCAACGTTGCTGTGGGGCAGAACTGGGCGGAAGCGCATTAGGATTGATCAGGCTTCGGATGCTTTTTCGATCTCTTCACCATATCGTCCACGGTATGGTATATGTTTTTGAATGTTTCCGGAAAACCGGCCGGTGATATCCTTCCGCTTTCAATGAACTTAACAACGATTTCCTTGGTTGTTCTTAAAATTTGCTCATCCATCGATGCCATTTGATCCATCTCCTATCTTTAATGATTCTGAATATTTTCCAAAATATTTAGCGCGTGTCAAGGTTCATTCCGCCGGCGGGAGGCTCGGACCCGCTCACTTTTTACCTGAGTTTTGCACCGGTCTGAGACTTTCCGATACGCATTCATATCAATGCAAGATGCTGTTATTTAACCGTTTGACATGACCGAGATAATTATAATAACATTTATAACCTTATTTGCCGGACCCTGCCAGAGCTCAGTGGGTTTGCCGTAAATTAACTTTATGGGGTGCTGGAATATTGGAATTTTGGAATACGGGCATTAAGCGGAATGAGATCTACCTTTGTCTGGATGGTTTGCATCAGAAATTAAAATCAGGATACCTTTCGCTTTTGACACCCAATATTCCATTTTTCCACCATTTCATTATTTCATATTAACAGAGGAGTGTTAAAACAAAACCATGGTAGAATCCCATCTAAAATTGATCCTCAAATGGACGTTATTGCCGCTTTGGCTCCTCTGGTTTGCGGGCATCTATTTTGTCTTTATCAGTTGTTCCACCGTGGATAAAACAAAAAAAACCGTAACCAAAACCACCCAGAAATTCAGACGAAACATTAGATTTTCCGATGACGATCTTCAAAGATTAACCGCCGTGGTCGGATTTGAAAATCGATCGGTTTATCGCTCCAAAGATTTCACCCAACTCTTTCGAAAAGGAATTCCCGAATATCTGAACAATGAATGTGATGACGTGACTGTCCCGGATCTGGGTTCCGGCGAAAAAGTAGAACGGTTAAATAAGCTGCCCCTGCTGAAATCCGGTCGGATTGACAATTTTACCCTGGCCACCATCGGCAGGGAACTCGGTTTAAATGCGGTCGTCACCGG
>JASFTL010000485.1:0-3642 GCA_050053555.1 Desulfobacterales bacterium | reverse complement strand
ATCATTAAATTGTTCTTTTCCCGCTCGGTGGGCGCTAGAATACGCTGACAGGTCCGAGTCAATTTTTTTTCGGTGGCGATGCGCAGATCTGGTTCTTGATCGTTCACACCGGCAATATTTTTGACGGTTCCCAGGGTATGGAACATGACCAGGTGGGGCAGGTTCCAGCGATCCTGGACCCAACTGCCCAGACGACCGGATAACCAGTAATGGCTGTGAATCAGATCGTAGTGCAAGCTTTCCTGATGTTTAAAGCGTTCCAGGGCTCTGAAAAAATCCGATAGATAGTAATAGAGTGCCAGTTTGTGAACATAGCCATTATTGCCGGCACTTAAATGGATTAAGCGCACGTTGTCATGCAGATCGATAATCTGGTTATGGTCGCTGCCGTTAAGGCGCGTGTATATATCTACACAATGACCGCGGGTGCCCAAATGCCGGGCAAGTTCGCGGATATATACGCTCATGCCACCCGTATTTTTAGTCCCCAGCTTACCAATCGGGCTCGAGTGTATGCTAAGCATCGCAATCTGCAGCTGATCTCGTTTCAAAAGTGCTCCCTCCTGTGTACGCTCACAAAGCGTTCAAAATGGAAATTCTGCCTTACCCAAGGTTAACCTGACATCGATATAACTGGACCGCTTTGCCTCCTAAACGATGCTTGTACACTTCGGTCCCTTTAAGAAAATCGTATTTATTTTTTCCCTGCCGAATACTTTCCCGTATCGTAAAGACTTTACTGAGCAAGCCGACGCTCAATGAGCGATATTGATTGTCGTAGCCGTTATTGTAAAGATGCATCGTCGAATGGTAATCAAAACACAGCACAGCAGCAGCAGGTGTTTCATCAAGATCAAGAAAAAAAAGCTTTAATATTCGAGCCTCGGCCATTGCTCGCGCCAGGGAACGAAAGAAAGAAGCCCGCTGATCGGTCATAAAGTCCGACTTGTCCGATCGATTCTTCTTAAAGAGCTCTAAAAACAGGTCGATCTCCCTGCTGACTTCAGCCTTGCTCGCAACGACTCGAAAATTCACCTCTGCGGCCTCATTCAGCCGCCTGAGCTTGCGTCTTATTTCATGCCGTTCCTTTCCCGTCAACTGTTTTAAGTACTCGTCCCATGTTGACGGTAGTTCGAGTTCCATGGAAACATCTTCCGGCTCGCTGAAAACCTCATAATTTAAGCGCTGAGCAGCCCTGCCAAGGTCGCCAAGAACAATTGAATCGGCGCGCACGGCCCCCAGGTCCAGCCGCAAAATGCCCTGCTGTTTTATATGGTCCAAAAGAACTTCAAAAAATTCTGCGCCTCTTCCGGGGGCAACAATCACATCCATATAATCGCAGACATCGGCATCACCCATTAGACGAGCGGTTCCGTTTTGGACTGTTAAAGGAGCGACGCCGATCAGTTCATCTTTATGCCGCACCGAACACAGATAAGGCGTCCGGCCTGAACCGAATTCTCCCCACCATACCTTTAACCAGGCAGGGATTGCGAAAAGACATTCCCAGCGTAGAGAGAGCCGGGAATCAAGCCAGTAAGAAGCGATTGAATCAAAGGTCTCTTCCGTTACCAGGTATTCCGCATTCAAGGCTGTTAACATATCGGGAATCTTTCAAATACGAGTTTTCAGGTGTCAGGCTTCAGCAAACAGCTCATAGCTCACCGCTCATCGGCTGATTTCCAAACTTTAAATATTTTAACTATGAGCTATCAGCTTTCAGCTACGAGCGATTGCTTTCTGACACCGGAACACTGACACCTGAAACCGCTTATAACTTGATTGTTTTCCCCGTATGCGCCGCTTGCGCCAGGGCATCGAGGACCTGCAAATTTCCAATACTATCCTTAGCAGAATACATCAATTCGGTTTTTGCCAGCACCACATCCGCAAAATGTTCCACCATAAGCTGATACTCATCCGCTCCTGGAATGACATATTCCTGCCCTGTTTCTTGGTCATGGCGCCGCAAGATGAACCCGGCATCCTTTTCCCAGGGGATAAACGCATTGTGGGGTAATTCAATCGCGCCTTCACGGCCAACGACGGTAAAGGTCTGCTGCAACGCAGAAACAAAACTGGCCTCAATAGTCGCCAAGCCTTTTTCGGCAAAACGCAATGATCCGACCACATGCACATCCGCTCCGTCCGAATGATAAACCGCCTGCGCTTGTACGTGCGTGGGAGCGGTCCCTAAAAACCAGCGAGCCACATTGACGCCATAACACCCGACATCCAGCAGAGCCCCTCCCCCCATTTCAGGTTTTAGACGCGCGTTTTTGGGACTTTCCCAGTCTTTTTCACTCATGCGAAAACAAAAGGCCGACCGAACCAGACACGGGGTTCCGATGCCGCCTTCAGCAACTATCTGTTTTATGCGCTGGCTCCGGGGATGGAAGCGATACATAATGGCCTCCATTAAAACCAAACCTGCATCCCTGGCAGTAGAAGCCATTTCCCTTGCCTCTTTTGCATTGCACGCCAGCGGCTTTTCGCACAACACGTGCTTGCCGGCGCTCAGCGCTTTGAGCGTCCAGGGATGGTGAAGATGGTTGGGCAGCGGAATATAAACACTGTCTATTTCCGGATCTGCCAGCAAGGCCTCATAGCTGTCATAAATATGCGCGATGTAATTTTTACCGATTGCTTTCTTGGCCCGTTGCGGCGAACGGGTGGCCAGGGCATGCAGCACGCCGTTGTCTGATTTTTGAATAGCGGGTATGACGCATAACCGCGCTATCGTGGCGTTTCCCATCACACCCCATTTGACCACCTTAGCCATCCAGCACCTCCAGGTTTCCGCCATTGGCGGCGGACTTGGCGGCGGCTTCTAATATTGCGACCACCCGAACCGAATGCTCTAAGGGTGCCACGAGGGGTTCACCGGTTAACAAATGATCGGCGATATTTTGATGAAAAAGATAATGCTGCCGTTTGGGTATGGCAAGGCTTTGGGTGAAGATCTGTCCGGAATGATGACGGCCGTATAAGGTTAAATCTGCCGGCATCTCGGTTGCGGGAATGTCGTGTTGCTTGAAATAAAGGTCCGGATCAATCTCATATTCGACCACATCTTTCCAATGGCCGACGATGGCTCCCCGTGTTCCCAGCAAATACCATTTGGGTTTCCGTACCGCCGCGATGTCGGAATGGATGAACTCAGCCTCCTGCCCGCCGGCAAAACGGATCTGGATGCGCTCCTGATCCGCATTGGTGACATCGTGCCAGACCCTCTTTTGGCGGGTGCTGATGACCGTTTTGACCCGCTCCGGTATCAGGCTTACGATCCAGTCGATGTAATGGCCGCCCCAGTCGTAGGTCAGGCCGCCTGAGATTTCGTTGTGCGAATGCCAGTATCCGCAGGGATGATGGAAGCCCCCCACAAAGGTTTCCATATAAAAAAGATCGCCGATCAACCCATCCAGCAAAGCGTGTTTGATGGCCAGATAGTCAACATCCCAGCGCCGGTTTTGATGGCAGCTGAGATGAACCCCTCGCTTTTCGGCCATTTCGGCCATGGCGCTGGTTTCTTTTTGAGATATTGCCAGTGGTTTTTCACAAACCACGTGTTTGCCTGCATCCATCATCTGGACGGCCAGTTGGGCATGCGTATTCGGCGCCGTTGCGATGATGACAATATCG
>JASFTL010000484.1:0-3642 GCA_050053555.1 Desulfobacterales bacterium | reverse complement strand
CAAGGGCTTCCTGGGTTAAGCTTTTAACCTCAGCCTCCTTGCCGGCAATCAGCACTTCTGCCATCTTCTCAAATAATTCTTCCATCGCTCCTTCTCCTTAATTTGAAATGTGTAGCAGCTTGATAAGAATTGTTATATTTGTCATCTTTACACTATTTTTTCTTTAGATTTACGACCAATTCTTTTTCGGATTCAACCACAATCGATCTAATCGTTTCACGAATATCACCGGGCATCGCGGATGGTTTGTAATTTTCCAGGATGTCAATCATCTTTTCGTGGGCCCGTCGGTAGATATCCTTGCCGCCGCCGGCTTCCCAGTCTTCGCGCATGCGCCGGTCGATTAAATAGGCCTGTGATTGGGATTTCATGTACTGATAGGTCTTCTCATGGGCTAGATAATCTTTGCCGATACCCAATTCCTTGATGACGTCCACCGCTAGGGTCTCATCATTGACCGGGATACCATTCAGCGAGTGCAAAATCATACCGGCGATTTCATGATCCAAAATCAGTTGTGCCAAGTCGAAGGTAATTCCCATCTCAAGCATTCCCAATCCATAGATGACGTTGGCCCCTGCCAACGCGGGCAAAATGCCGGTGATGGTTTTTTCGTGACCCGACTGAGCATCAACCACCTTGCTGTCGCCCTATCCGCCGGCGACAAAACACGGCAGGCTATAGTAACGGGCCAGTCGTGCCACCGCCGCACTAATCATCCCTGTTTCCGGAGAACCCACTGTGGCCGTCGCCATTCTCAAATCCATCGGGCAAGTCGAGCTGCCGTAAATAAACGGTGCGCCTTTTTGCGAATATTGGCTTAACACCAGGCTCGAAAGGAGCTCGCAATTTTGAATGACCAGGGTGCCTGCCAGATGGACCGGGCTGGACCCGCCGGATAAGGCCATCCCGATAACCAAAGATGCCAATCCGTTGGTGGCAGCATCCATAACAATATCACAATGATGTTTTGGCAGTTTTAGCGGGCTGATAGGGCAGGTGGCAAACGTCAGCAGCGGGCGCCTTTTGAGTTGTTCCCGGCCTCCGACAATTGCCGCACACATGTCGATAATTTTTGGGATCTGTTTGCGATCCACCGGGCACAGCCAGTGGTGCTTGGTTGTGTTTGTAAGAGATGCTTCGGCGTTGTGGATAGCCTGAACCTCAGGGGGTTTGTCGTGGGAGCACATGGCTCTTTCATAGGTTTCCACATGCTCCAGACTGTCAATAATCAGGGCGGCTTTTTCAATATCCGCTTTGGTGGTGTCGCGGTATTCGCCGGTATAGGGATCCACAAACATGATGCCTTCTCCGAAATTGGTGAACGACACCCGATTATCTTCTAAGATGACGTCGTCTTCGGGTCTGCGCCCACAGGCCACAAAAGTGGACGGCGCCGAGCAGATGGCGTCTTCTACCACCCAGGCAGGGAATTTTACGGTTTTGGTTTTGGGATCAACGATGCAGCCTGCGCCATCATATATTTCAAGGGCCTCCTCGCTTTCAACGAAAACGCCGGTATCCCTAAGGACCTCCAGGGTGGCCAGGTGAATTTCGTGGGCTTCATCATCGGTCATGACATTCAGGCTGAAACCTGAATTTCGCTGTATGCCGGCTTTTCGTCTACGAATCATTCCTATACCTCCTTTTCGCCCGGTTTGTGGTTACAGACAAACTTTTATGCGAGCAGTTTTAAAGGTTGACCTGTCGGCGAGCGGAAAACCGTGTGGATAAAGATTTAGCTTTTATGCACTTTCTGTACTCCGCTAATGTTCTGAATGCCTGTTTCGGTAGCGCAGTTTGGCTATTTTTTATTTGCTTTTAATTCTTTTTCGAATTCTTTGACGATATTGCTCATCTCGCCGGTCGCACCACTGGGCAAAGGGGGAGGTTGATGGTTTCTAAGAATATCAATTGCCGTTTCATAGGCTCTTTCAACGATAGTTCTTCCCTCGGTCGCCTCCATCCAGTCATTGCGGGATCTGCGATCGAACAGCTTCGTTTGCGATTGACTTCGCATGGACCGCAGACTATGTTCATGGCTAATGTACGCGCCTCCAGGTCCAACCTCATGAATGACATCCATGGACAGCTTTTCGTCCGTGAGCGCAATTCCCTTTATGGCAATTTGAATCATCCGAATCATTTCGGCATCCATGATGATTTTCGCATAATCAATCGTCAATCCTTGCTCCAATACACCGCAGCCGAAAACGACACTGGCCCCTGCCAGCGCGCTCATCGTCGCGCTGAGGGTAAACTCGTAGCCGGATTGAATATCGGGCACTTTACTGTCGGAGGCGCCACCACCGACAAAGCTCGGCAGTCGGTAGTACTGGGCCAGCTTGGCCAAAGCCGCGTTAATCATTCCGTATTCAGGTGAGCCGATGGCTGAAATTCCAAATCTTAAATCCAGAATGGTGCTGGTACTGGCATAGGTGCAGGGGAGCCCTTTTTTAGCGAGTTGGGCCAGAACGATGCAGCTTAAAACCTCTGCATTGTGGGTCACCAGCGTGCCGGCCAATGTTGCTGATGATGTCCCCCCGGAAAGCGCCATCGGCATGATCATAATCCCCAAACCCAGTCGCGCGGCCTCGATAATAACATCGCAGGTGTTTGCCGGCAGCGTGAGCGGGCTTATCGGACACACGTTTAAGCTGAAGATGGGCCGTTTGCGCAAATGATCCATGCCGCCCGCACAAACCGCTGCGATTTCGGCCATGACGTTCAATGCACGGGGCGAGTCGGCACCCAGAAATATATGCTTGCCGGTATTGCTTAGGATGGCCTCTAAATTATGGGCGGATATGGTTCCTTCGGGGACGTCGGTCGAGTTGACCACCCGCTCGGCCACGCATATCTCATCCAGGTGATCACACACCCGGGCGATGTCCCCGCAGTCCTGTTTGGTGGCGCGCCGAAGCTTGCGCGTCAGCGGATCAATGACATTGATGCATCCGCCAAAGGTTGTAAAGCCCACGCGATTGGGCTCGGCCACAAAATCGTCATCCGGATTGCGGGCATCATAGACAATTGTCCGCGGTGCCCAGAAAGCACATTCTTCGACCACAAAGGAAGGAATCTTCACGATGCCGTAACCTTCAAAACGTTCGATCTCACATCCGCCACCATGGAATATTTCCAGGGCGTTATCACTCAGAACCTTGATGCCGGTGTCCTGCAAAATCTGCAGAGTCGCATAATGAATGGAATCGAGCTCGTCTCTGGAAAATGCGGCCAAGCCAAACCCGGCGGTAGTGCCAATGCCGCTTCTAGAGAGTCTTTTCATGGCATTATCCCCGCTGTCTGATATGAATTGACAGAAGATTTTGCCCCTTGTAAATTGTTGACAGTTTACAGTCAAGTAAAATCGAAAAAATTTTGTCAATCTTTCTATAAACGATGCCGTACAGTTGGGATACGGGGTGATTCTTCCTGAAGTGATTCAAGAGTTGAATTTCAGCAGGGCCGCCGGTGGTACCATATTTAATTGAGGGGCGAACTCAGAATTCTGGGGGCGTTGCCGAAGTCCGGGAAAGATTTGTTGCGGGTCCGCATACGGACAGCCCCTTACGGGTCAGTATATGTCTGAGCTTGCCGCGTGATGGATCGAGGGCAAAAACTCCCCGACCCCTGATTTAA
>JASFTL010000483.1:0-3645 GCA_050053555.1 Desulfobacterales bacterium | reverse complement strand
AGTCGTTTTAATACTCGACCTCGCGCCAGATAATGTCAAATTTTTGTGATACCATTTCCCCCACATTATCAGTATAAGCAAAAATCGTGCAAGAAAACGATGACCTCACCGAAATAATTTCATTTTCGATTTCAATTAGTTAAGTCGAATGGGTTAAATTGCACAACATAACAATATGAAAGCCACTTCCTAAGGGCTATGAAATCCATTTCTTAAACAGAAACCATGTTCCAGAAAATCAATATTTCAGACAACGGGGGTTAGAACACATGTGCCAGTCAACAGCTGCCTGATAGTATGCTCCTAAATAATCTACCGAATTTTACAGAATCAGCTTAAACCTTTATTTCATTTTCAGCCATTGCCTCTATACGCAAGTGCTGCGAGCGCCAGACATTATTTTCGTTTGCAAAGGTTTCAATGTTTGTGTTGGTCAAATGCTGGACCATCTGAATGTCATCAACTGCCAAGTCTTCATTTCCCATCTTGGTGTGCAGCGTTGCGCGGCTGTAGTAAGCCGCCGCGTATTCAGGATCCATTTCAATGGCCTTGTCGAAATCAGCGATTGCAGCTGCATCGATCCCCTGCTTTTCTTTGGCAAGTCCTCGCAGGTGATAGGCGCGGGGAGAATTAGGATTGATTTGGATGGCACGATCGAAATCAGCGATGGCCTCATCCAACCGGTCCAGCCTGAGAAATGCCGAACCCCGGCTCATGTAAGCGAGTTTGTGATTGGTGTCGAGTTCAATCGCCCGGGTTAGCAGCTGAATACTTTTTGCAAAGTTATCCTTCATAAACTCGAAAATTCCATTAATATAATTGTCATTTGCTTTTGAATGATCAGACATGTCAAACCTCCAACCTTGTGGCATGAATTATCGCTATTGTTTAGTGCGTCTAATTCTTGTCTAAATATAAACAGGCGGCGATGAGTGTCAAGCCGTTTCTAAAACGACGAATTGAATACATGGAAAGCCATAAAACAGGCCGGGATTGTTGAAACCGGAAATGAAAATCAGATTCGATTTGAAGCGTCTTTTGGGATGGCACAATGCAAATCGGCTTTAGACCAATTTGTTGAGGGTATCGCGAAAATCCGTAAATTTCTGTATGTGCAGCGCTCCGATCTGTTTCAAATTGGCTTGATAGGGTCGAATGCCGCTTCCGCCGACAATGAGGGTGACATCTTTGGATAAATACTGGCGCAACTTTTTGATTTCATGCAGCATTTGTGCTTCACCAGTACAGTGAACGATGCTGATCGCAACAGCCGTGGCACGGCGAATAGCTGCGGCGGCCGCAATTTCCTCTGCGGGCAGATTGGGACCGAAATAATGGACGGTCCACCCTGCCTCGGCGGCGGTGATTGCGGCGAGCAGGGCTCCCAGTTCATGCCACTGAGCTGCCGGGGTGGCAAAGACTATTGTAGGTGCCGGAGGATTCGGTCGGTATGCATACAGCATATCCCATAAGAATGTACGCAGGATCGAGGAGGCCAGGTGCTCGTTGACAATTTTGAGCGTCCCGTCAGCCCAACGATCACCAATGTTTTTCACCAAGGGCAAGATGACCTCATTAAACAACATCGGCCGCGTTAAGCGCACCGCAGCCCGATTTAGCGCCGCTTCAAAAGCCGGCCCGTCGAGCTCTGAGACTGCCGTGCGGCAGGCTTCGAGAAAATCACCTGTTGTTGGGGATTTCGTCCTAACGTCTCTGATCATACCCGCATCTGCGGCATTGCTGTCGGCAACTCCTTGTAGCGATTCATCATCCAGTTCAGACAGCTGTGCGATGCGATGGCCGCATCGAGTGGCTCGCTGCAGCAATATCAGATGCTGGATGTCGGCTTCAGAATAGAGTCTGCGCCCGGTTGTCGTCCGGCCGGGCTGCACCGCCCCGTAGCGCTTTTCCCATGCCCGAATCACATGGGCGCTCAGTCCGGTCTGTCTGGCAACATAGCCAATGGGGTGTATTTTTTGATCATCTTCCATGGCGATAGCGTAACACATCAATTCTGAATTGTCAAAATAAAATTAGACAAAAAATCGACAAAATTAGGATAATGCCTACCGTGTCAATAAGTCCGAAAACGGACAATATTTTATGTGATGGAAATTCTCATATCTTTCCATCACGTGAAAATTTATCTGTCCCATAAGCCTCCCGGCTGGTAACAAACGCGCTTTTGTTTAACACCAGCCAGTTGCCTACCAGCACGACCGTCATTCCAATTATATTATGAGCAGCCCACTGATATCCTTCATAAGCCGTGGAGATGCCAAGCGCCACGATCGGAAAAAGCATGGTGGCATAGGCTGCTCGATCCGCTCCGATTTTACCGATGAGTTTCAGATAGCACCCAAAGGCGATAACGGTCCCGAAAACAGACAGATAAAACAGCGAGCTGATGTATAGAAACGACATGTCCAAAGTAAATGGTTTGTTGAGGACGATTGCCATCGCCGCCATAATACCGGCGCCGTAACCCATGCCATAAGCATTGGTCTGGATAACCGGCAGATTATATTTTTGATGTCGCGCCGAAATAATATTACCCAGTGAAGCCATATATGTTGATACAACGCTCAACAGCAAACCCAGAGCCGTTTTGTCAGATAGGCTGAAACTCACCAATTGGGGCCAAAAAACAAGCACAATTCCAACAACACCAATTACGCCCCCCAGCACGACTTTTGAGCGAATCGGCGAACTCAGGAACACAGCGCCGTTGATCATATTCATAAATACAATACTGGAGAAAATCACCGCAACCAGGCCGCTGGTGACGTGCATTTCAGCCAGATAGATCAGCCAATAATTAACCGAAAAGAGAACCAGCCCCTGCAGCGCCATAAAGATGTGATCGCTCAGGCGAAACCGCATCTTTCGGCCTCGCAATTTGCAGTATAGGAAAAGCGTCAGTGCCGCAAGGATAAAACGGTAGAGAACCGAGACCATGGGATCAACACTGCCCAGCTGAAATTTAATCGCCAGCCAGGTCGTACCCCATATCATAACGGTAGATCCGTATAGAAAAAGGATATTGGCATTCACAGCCTATTCACCCGCCCATCGACTTTTTGCCCGAATTTCGCATGAAAATAGATGTGAAACGATTACTCTCCTTCGCCAGAATGCCCCACGGCTTGCCGCTGGGAGGCCTCACTTAAAAAGTAAACAGGTTCTAATTTGCAACCTTTGATGGAACTTCTCCCCGCTCCTTATTTTCCCTTGACCCGTTGATGTGCTGCAACCATTTGAGCGTTCGCCCGTCGATAATGATCAGTCCTGGAAAAATACATCCCATGCCGGCATATTCCAAAACTTTTATGACTCACCCAGCACACCGATCCCCAGCACAAGGGCACTGACAGGAATCAGAAAGGTGACCAGCAGCACATTGGTCGCACCGGCAGCGGCCGGCAGGTGAAAATAAAGAAGGCAGGCTGCGGCGGTGCTGATGACCGCTAAGTCGATTAGTTGAGGGGCCGGGGTGCTTTTCTACCCTCTATTGTCGATAGACACGCATAGGACTTCGACCCGTTAGGGGCTCCGGCCGCATACGGACAGCCCCTAACGGATCAGTATATGTCTGAGCTTGCCGCGTGATGGATCGAGGGCAAAAACTCCCCGACCGCTCGATCT
>JASFTL010000482.1:0-3647 GCA_050053555.1 Desulfobacterales bacterium | reverse complement strand
CATGGCCTGATTGAAGATGCCCGGCTGTTTGGGATCCAGCAGCTTGCCGGCGGCCTCTTTGAAGACAGGGGTTGAACGTGCTTGATTGACCGGTGCACCAATTTTATACAATCGCGCCAAGACTCTTTTGACATTGCCGTCTACTACCGGGTAGGCTTGATTGAAGGCGATACTCAAGACGGCCGCTGCGATATAATCACCAACGCCGGGCAAGCTGCGAAAAACTTCCCATGTATTGGGAACGTTACCGTTGTAGTTTTTTACGACCATTTTTGCTGCCTGGTGCAGGTTCCGCGCCCGGGCGTAATACCCCATCCCCTCCCATTTTTTGAGAACATCCTGCAGGTCAGCTCGAGCCAATTTTTTAATGCTCGGAAACGTCTTTAAAAACTGACGATAGTATTTTAATACCGTACTCACCTGGGTTTGCTGCAGCATCACCTCGGAAACCCAGATGTGATATGGATTGTTTGACCGACGCCATGGTAAATCGCGCTGATTCTTTATATACCATTTTATTAAATTTTTTCTCGGTGAGGCGGGTTCAGGGGCATTCATGAGGGAAAAACCGTCTCTCGTTCGTTGCAAAAACTTATATTTAGATCAACTTATGGATAGTTACTATAACCTGGCTCTTGCTTTAAATGATCGTAAAAAATGAAAATAGGGTATTACTTGTTTCCCAGAATCCGGTCAACCATTGCCTGAATATCGGAAGTGGGCTCCTTGCAAGCAAAGCCCTTACACACATGCGCGGTGGCTTTGCCTTTGACCAGCTGCAGGCCGTCGGTATAACCGGCAAATTTCGCCAGCCGTTGTGCATTTTGGGCCGATTTGACCAGTGTCACCTTATTGGGCGTAAAATTAAGGTTCAAGGCTGCCAGCAGTTTCTGGGTGTCGCCGGTATCCGGTTCACCGGAAATGACCACTTCCTGGCCCGGGCGAATGGCAAAATCAACTCCCAGCAGAAAATAGGTGAATGCCGTCGGCTGGGATTTTACCGTCCCGGAAAAAGCCCGCAGAAGATCCTGGGCTTTCGTATCCCATTTGGGATCACCGGTCAACCGCGATAACCAGAGCAGATTCAATAATGATACTGAATTGGCCGAGGGAATCGCACCATCATAGAGTTCCTTGGGCCGCACCGGAAGCTCGGTGCTTTGATTCGCGGTTGAGAAAAAGCCACCGTTGGTTTCATCCCAAAAGTCGCGCAGCATGGTTTTTTGCAGCGCTGCTGCTTCTTCAGCATACGTCAAATCAAACGTTGCCTGGTATAAATTCAGCAGCCCGTTTATGAAAAAGGCATAATCGGCCGCTTGCGCTTCGATGGCCAGCTCACCATCTCTGAAGCGATGAAACAGCTTGCCGTTATCATCGCGCATATTTGTCAGGATGAACCGGGCGGATTTATCTGCGGCCCGGGCATATTCGGGTTTAGAGATTATGCGGGCACCCAGAGACAGAGACGCGATCATCAGGCCATTCCAGTCGGTTAGAATTTTATCATCTTTTAGAGGATGAATCCGACCTTCGCGGGATTGATACAATTTTTGACGGATATGTCCCCATCGGGTATCTATTTCCTGGTCCGTCAGTTTCAACTCCGGGGCCCATTCGCTCAGGGTCTTATCCAGATGAAGAATGTTGGTTCCGGTTTTTTGTCGGCTGGCTTCGTCGGT
This sequence comes from Desulfobacterales bacterium, assembly GCA_050053555.1. Taxonomy (GTDB): domain Bacteria; phylum Desulfobacterota; class Desulfobacteria; order Desulfobacterales; family JAHEIW01; genus JAHEIW01. The sequence goes on along the minus strand of JASFTL010000482.1, from coordinate 1,968 downwards.
AAAATTGCCATCCGGTTTCAGGTTGAATATTTTTTCCCATACCTCCGAATCGCTCTCACCCAACACCTTTCTGAATTCGTCAACCGTCCACACATAAAATTTACCTTCTTCACCCTCACTGTCGGCATCTTCGGCCGAAAAAAATGCGCCTTGCGGGGATGTCATATCTCTTAAAACATAGGTAAAGATTTCATCCGCTGTTTGGGCATAAAATTCATTCTGGGTGATCTGAAAAGTTTCCAGACAAGCCTGGGCGATGAGGGCCTGGTCGTATAGCATTTTTTCAAAATGCGGCAACAGCCATTCTTGATCCGTAGAATAGCGGTGAAAACCGTAACCCACGTGGTCCCAGATTCCACCCAGCCGCATCGCCTGCAAGGTTTTTTCCACCATTTTTAGCGCCTTGGCGTCTCCGGTGCGGTCATAGCAACGCAGCAAAAAGAGCAAGCGATGGGGTGTTGGAAATTTGGGGGCGCTTTCGAATCCGCCGTATTTTGAATCGTAGTCCTGCCAGATCAGCTGAAATGCATGATCCAGAAGAGATTCACCGGGTTCATCGGCAGCTGAAAATGTAAATGCCCGGTCCAGTGAAGCCGCAATACTGGCGGCTGAGGAATTCACCTTGTTGATTTCGGATTTCCACAGGGTGTTTACCTGCTGGCACAGCTCGATCAGGCCGGCCCGGCCAAAACGGTTGCGTTTGGGCAGGTAGGTTGCGGCGAAGAACGGTTTTTTATCGGGCGTCAGGAAAAGGTTCAGCGGCCACCCCCCGCTGCCGGTTAACATCTGGCAGGCAGCCATATACACGGCATCGATATCCGGTCGTTCCTCCCGGTCGACTTTGATACTGATAAATGTGTCATTCAGAGCACGGGCGACCTCTTCGTCTTCAAACGATTCTTTTTCCATCACGTGACACCAGTGACAGGTGGCATAGCCGATGGAAATAAAAACCGGCTTGTTTTTTTTCCGGGCAAGATCAAATGTCTCTTCAGACCAGGCATGCCAGTCGACCGGATTATGCGCATGCTGCAAAAGATAGGGACTTTTTTCATTTATTAACCGGTTTGCTGTCATAAGACTCTTCCTTTGTGTTTTGAATTATAAAGTGCAGATAGATATGAATATAGGTATGGTGATTGCTTTTCGCAAATCTGTGAGAGATAAATGAAAATTATGCTGGCTTCAGATTTAAGAATTTGCTTTAGGACAAGGCGTCAAACCGATTCAAAAGCGGAGCATACACGTAGGTATTCGAGCATTTTGAATCGGTTTGATGCGCTCCTTAATCTTCATGAAAATAGATGTGTAATCCCGTTTTCTCGGGGAAACACAGTCATAAGGCAAATTCTGGAATCTGAAACATTTTAGGGGGTTTTGAGATGGTAGTATGGCGGATAGGTGGTCAATCGCGGGTCTTCAATCGCTTTGCCGACCGTAAAATGATAGAGACTTTGATAATGGTTGTCATTAAAACCCATTATTTCGTGGACGGCATCATCAAAAAAACAGCCGATTCCCGTGCCTCTGACACCGTGGGCTTCAGCTTCCAGGTAAAGGACCTGTCCGATCATCCCGGTCTCCCAGAACAAATGGCGATAAAGAAAAGGCCGGGCTGTAATGATCTCTTTGAATTTTGCGATCATCCCCAACGAAAATGCGCTCGAACCGGCAATATCCTGGTGACAGCTGACCATCATGGCCTGCTGTCTGTAGTTTCCTTCAGAAAGAAGATAAAGCGGAATATTCGTGTCGACCGGCTCCCAAATAAAATCGGATCGGGATACCCGCTTCAATTCGTCTAAATCGTTTTTGGCGCGTAAAAAGAAATATAGCCCCGGTGCCAGATCGACGACGCTATGAACAAAAATAAGCAGATGGGTCAAAGCTCCTATCAGTTCAGCATCAAACGGTGCACAATCCATGCGCGGCAGGGTTTTGTCAAGCATGGTGATAAACCGCTTTTTG
>JASFTL010000481.1:0-3649 GCA_050053555.1 Desulfobacterales bacterium | reverse complement strand
TTTATTTTGGCAGGGAGACATGGAATTTGATCCCAGTATTTCGGTTTTATTTGATCGATCGATTGAAGAGCTGTTTTCCGCAGATGCAATCTGGGGGCTGGTCAACAGGGTATCCACCGCCCTGCTGCAGGCGCCAATCTAAAAACAGGTTTCAGGTTTCGGGTGTCAGTCACCAGGTTCAAAGGTTCAACGTTTAAAGGTTTAGACTGGCTACTGGCTGCTTGCTTCTTGCTGCTGGCCGACCCAGAGACAAACAGCCAGGAACCAGCCTGCGACGAGCTCAGCCGAGTCGTGACAAGAAGCCAGAGACTATAAGCTTGTACCCCTGAACCCTGCTTGTGGGGTCGAAGCTTGAAGAGCGAAGCCCCTATCCCGGAGCGCGAAGCCCCAAACCTCTGAAGTCTGACACCTGAACACTGACACCTGAAACCATTTAGAATTCCGTGATTCCGGTATAGTTTTCAGGCGTAATTTTCAGCAATTCGTCTTTGACAGAATTGGAAATATCCAGGGACGCAATAAATTCGGCAATGGCCTTTTGGTCGATGGTTTTATGGGTGCGGGTCAACGCTTTTAAGGCTTCATAAGGCTGGGGATAGCCTTCCCGGCGCAAAATGGTCTGGATGGCCTCGGCCACCACAGCCCAATTGTTTTGCAGATCTGCCCGGATCACATCCGTATTTATAATCAATTTGTTCAATCCCCGCATTAAGGATTTCAATCCAATGAGGGTGTGGGCCAGCGGCACGCCGATATTCCGGGTTACCGTCGAATCGGTCAGGTCTCTCTGCAGTCTCGAAATCGGAAGCTTGACAGCCAGATGTTCGAAAATCGCATTGGCGACGCCCAGATTGCCTTCTGCGTTTTCAAAATCAATGGGGTTGACCTTGTGGGGCATGGTTGAAGAGCCGACTTCTCCCTTTTTTATTTTCTGCTTGAAATAATCCAATGAAATATAAGCCCATATATCACGATTCAAGTCGATAAGGATTGTATTAATGCGTTTAAAATTGTCGCAAAATGCGGCCAGATTGTCATAATGATCAATCTGGGTCGTGACTCTAGAACGCACAAGTCCCAGCGTTTTGTTCACCAGGTTGTCTGCAAATGCGATCCAATCGATATCTGGATAGGCGACCTGATGGGCATTGAAATTACCGGTGGCACCACCAAACTTGGCTGAGAAAGGAATGGTTTTTAAAAGAGCGGTTTGAACCCCGAGTCGCTCGGCAAACACGTAGAGTTCTTTTCCCATAGTCGTGGGTGATGCCGGCTGGCCGTGGGTACGCGCCAGCATGGGGATATCCGCCCATTGACCGGCTTTGCTACGAAGATTTTCACTAACCTCATCCAGCGCCGGCTTGAGCACCTGCACATAGGCTTCTTTCATCGAAAGCGGCAAGGCTGTGTTGTTGATATCCTGGGATGTCAATGCGAAGTGAATAAATTCTTTATAAGATTCCAACCCCAGTTCATCAAATTTATCCTTTAAAAAATATTCAACGGCTTTGACGTCATGATTGGTGGTCTTTTCAATTTCTTTGACCTTGGCGGCATCTTCCAGTGAAAAATCTTTATAGATTTGCCGCAATGATTCAAACGTGCGCTTGCCAACATCTTTAAGCGGCGGCAGCGGCAAACAGCACAGCGCAATGAAATATTCGATCTCGATTCGCACCCGATAGTTGATCAAGGCACCTTCTGAGAAATAATTCGCTAGCTGGGCAACTGCGCGCCGATAGCGACCATCAACCGGTGAAATGGCTTGTAGATTTGAAATATTCATGGGAGGCTTTGTTCCAATTTTATGTTCATGGGATTTGAAAAATTGGAGAGCACCCCGAAAGTATAGGCAAATGCATATGCCGTGTCAAGCCGCCAGCGTCAACGACCACCCGCAACGCGGGTGGTTTGGATTTTACCGCCATCGGCGGGTAAAGACAGGGGTGCGCAGTGCCCCAATCGCTGCGGGTGGAACCGGGGGGTAGCACCCGATTTGGAAAACCCAATCAGGTGGACATCTAAACGCTTTGACAATAATATGCGACTTGGCCTAACTTAATCTATGAGAAAACAGACTTTAAGCATCTCATTCATTTCGATCTCATCGAACGCATCAAAAGTAATCATGATCTACAAAATTAAGGGGGGTCTTATGAACTGGCTGGTATTTATCGGAGGTTTGGCAGCGGGATTTTGTACGCTTGGACACTTTGCCATCGGCAGCAAAGCGTTTTTGAAACCCATGTTGCAGGCACCTTTTGATGACGTGCCCAAAAAGGTGATGCACAGTGTATTTCATTATATCTCCGCTTTTCTGGTCTTATCGAGCGTCGTTCTGATTGCGATTGGGTTGGGATATAATTTCAATGCAGACACCACCGTGCTGGTAAAATTCATTGCGATCAACTTTATTGTTTTTGCAATCACCCAGATTATCATTGCCGCCACTTCAAATATTCCACATGGCGTGTTCAAACTGTTTCAATGGATCTTTTTTATCGTGATTGCGATCTTCGCCTGGATCGGCGCCTCATGATTTAATGTAAGATTTTAAAATGCAATTGGGAAAAATCGCTCGTAGTAAATGAACATTTTGGATATAATCTATTTAAGGGTATATTCTGATAGCGAAAGGAAAATAGATGCACAAGGCTTTGATCGTCGTCCTCATTCTCATCCTCGGTGTCGGCGGATTCCTGGGGTGGGACTGGTACGCTAAAACCAAAAAGCAGGCGCTTGAACCCGGCATTACCCTATATTACTGGACGGATGCAGAAGGAAATAAGCACTTTTCAGACTCCCCGCCTCCAGAAGGTGCCAAAAATATTTATGAAGAAAAAGGATACAAACATATCAAACCACCGCTGGTTGTTCTCATCAAAAATAAGGGGGTTGAATTTTTCAAAAAGATGAAAAAAAAGCTATTCAGTCCTAAAAAAACGAAGAAAAAATGAAACTCAACCAACAAGAACGCGATCTTATAAAAATCCTGACCGATGAGCTGGACACTCTTGCCGCCTATCTGACGCCGGAAGGATACGAGCTGGGCGGCAAAAAATAGGGTTCAGCTGTTGTTTAAAAAAACACAGGCGTGTGCTCCGCGGGGCTCGGGAGGAGAAAATCCCCGAGCCCCGCTGGCAATCTTAGGCGCGAACGCCTATCAACGTTATTGAGATTTTTGGACCTTGATCCACTCAACGGGTTTGTTGCGGGAGTTGTCCTCAAATTTTACTTCAACTAGATCTCCAACCTTGCAATCAGCAATCGTACCATAAGTGTTGGTGCGTTTAACCTTGCTCCTGTCCAAATAAATAGAGGTGCTTTCGGTCAGTTTGACGGTATAACTGCCGGAAGCGTCTGACATTTTAAGGGTTTGGTTTTGAAGATTGACCTGATCAATCTTCCCCATTACCGTGTACTCACCTGACAAACCCGGTGATTGCCCAATGGGAATGTATATTTCAGTTTCTTTTTCTGCATAGGCGGCAAAAGCGCCGAGCATCAGAAAACACACAAAGCCAATCATGGTTAAATGCTTATACATCTGGATATCCTCCTTGTAAGATAAACATCATTTAGGATGTTTCCACCAGTTCTTCACGAGCCTTCTCCTGCTGCACGATAGCCTCCCGAGCATAACGGCTTT
>JASFTL010000480.1:0-3650 GCA_050053555.1 Desulfobacterales bacterium | reverse complement strand
ATATAAAAAATACCATTTTAATTCATATGGTTACAATTAGTGAACAAGTCGCCCTATTCAAGTTTGACATCGGCCACAATAATGCGTAAAATGCGTTATAATTTGGAGGTTTACAATGACAAACTATACCGCAAAATATACAAAAATTGCTTCCGGATATATGGGACAGCTCGTTGAATGGCCCGAAGTCGTTACCGAAGGCAAGGACCTCGAAGACTGCCGTGCTATGCTTCGTGACGCGCTTAATGAGATGATACTCGCCTATAAAGAGCTTGGCAAGGAGGTTCCGTTAGGCAACGCTCTTATTGAACAGCTCCCCGTAGAGGTCGAACGTGTCGGTCAAGCGACGTGATTTAATCCGCTATTTGGAAAAAAACGACTTCTACCTGCTCAGAGAAGGCGGTAAACACACCATTTACACAAACGGCAAGAAAGTAATTCCGGTCAAAAGACACAAACAACTCGATAGAATCACGGCCAACGAACTCTGCAAACAGGCCGGCCTCGATCCGAAATTTTAACCTCCCGATTTTAAAGATCTACTTAAAGTGATTCTCCCAACCTTATAACGTCACCGCTCGGCTGCGTGCCTGATGCGTTTCGACCTTGCACGGCCTTTTACGATTAGCCGCAATTTCACGGCCTGCCGCGGCAAAGCTCGCCAGAGCGAAGACCGGTCAGCATCAGCCGGTTGTTATGCGGTGACCATATTCTTGCGCCAAATAATCACACTGATTAATTTCAAAGATTCACTCAGAAGCATCAATACAATTGAAGTAATTATGGCAGAAATCGCTTCTGGATTCTCAAATATATATTTCAGGGGCCAAAATATAAAAAACAATGATGGTGGTATTAGCGTCATTAACCTAAATGGTGTTTGAAAATATACAACTTTTGAAGCAATAGGTTTTTGATTGTACAAAAGATATCCTGAAGGTATCAGCGTCAGATATAGCAATAAAGAAATAATGGTAATTATTATTGGTAATGGGTGCTCAAATGATCCCGCAGTTTTCATCGAGGTGATGATATCAGAGTAGAAAGGGCCTTGCCCGTGAAAAACCTTCCACAGGATATACCATCCAATAGAACATAAATCTAATACTCCCCATGCAACTATTGTTCGCTTAATATTCATAATAAAGGGCGCATAACGGGCCGCGAGATGAGCCGCCGTCGGCTGGGGGCGGAAATTGCATCTTGATGCAATTTGCCGTGCCAGCCGACCGAGCGCAAAGAAGCCGCGACCACGGGGAGCGGGGTCGGCTCCAATGAGCTGTTAGACGGCGCTGCGCGCCGGATGACAATCTCAATCGCTCATCTCACGGCCCGTTAGCGCGCCGCTGCGAATCTTTCGCAACCGCTGTTGTTGATCGGTTACCTTTTGTTTTTTGGTTTATGGCACTGCCTTTACGCGGCGCGCCGCGCCGCGCTAACTAGTGAGTGAGCTGCATTTTTGCATACATATTGGATAACTACTGTAAAAATGCAACTATATTAATGAAATGTGGAATTTTTTGTTAAGAATTCAAAAAAAACCCGATATAATTGTCAGCCGGTTAGTTTACTCGCAACAAACGAACGGGTCGAGTTTATTTTCTTCATGGTCCATTAATCAATTCCATTCTAAACAAATTAACCATTTAACTATCCTCAGGCTAATTGATCGATTAACGAATCAACCACTTGACCAATCGACCATTTAACCAATCAACTTTTTTTAATTATTGAAATTTCTTCTTTTTTCTTCCAGGCGCTGATCGAGGTCTTTGAGCATCTCGATGGTTTTCTGAAGCTTTTGATTGGAATCTTCAAGCTGGCGGTTTTTTTCTCGCAGTTTAATTTCTTCGCGTGTTAATTTACGGTTGGTCTTGGCTAACGCCGCCCTGGACGTATTCGATTTTTTAAGCTGTTTCTGAATCTGGGTAATCTTTTTTGCAAGACGATTAATTTCTCTCAGAGCCGTCAACCAGTCCAGGGTTTCATCATCCGTTGCTGGATGTTCCAGATTGACATAGGCTTGAAGGTGTTTCATGGCTTTGTCGTAGTTTCGGCGGTGATTCTTATGATTTGTATACAGCCGGGCAAGCTTGAGGTGCGCTTTTTTTACGTTGCTGGAATGTGAATCTTGCCGCACAACCCGATTGAGCTCGCCAATTTCCCGCGAGTATTGATCATCTGCAGCTGGCGCATATGTTGATGCTGAATTCTCTCTGCTGACATTCATTGTTTGGGAACAGGAAGTTATCACAAACACAAGTGCCAGAAATATCGGCAGATTCATTTTTAGCTTGATTTTGTTCATCTAATTCCCCTTTGAACCGTGTTTGGCATCCTGCAGGCTGATCAGCTTGCGATCTTTTTTGCTTTTGCGCGAATCATCTCCGCGCTGATCCACCATGAACGTGCTGCCGGCAATCGTTTTGGCGTGCTCCTTCATTTCCGCTGCCACCTCACCATACTGGATGTGATTTTTGAATTTGCGTTTCACGTTTGTTACCACTGCAATCGAGAGGGTCGCCAGCGGGAATTTGACCTCCTGGCCCTGGCGGTTTTCAGCGACGATATATCCGCGTTCGCGATCTTGCTCATCGTAAAATTCAGGAATGGTCTTATCAAAATTATCAATCACCGCCTGACAAATACGCGGATACAGATCCGGGGTGGTGATCAGCACAAAATCATCTCCGCCGATGTGGCCGATAAAATCATCTTCGGTTCCATATCTGGCAACCGCCTCACTGATCATGCCGGCAGTGGCCGTGATGATATCATTGCCTTTGGCATATCCGTAATGGTCGTTGTAAGCTTTAAAGTTGTCGATATCCATCAGACAAAAGGCAATAGGGGCTTCGGCAGCAATGCGCTTGTTCAGTATGTTTTCAATGGCGATGCCACCGGGCAGGCGTGTCAGCGGGCTGGTATCCAGATACATTTCCTCAAGCCGCTTTAGCCGTTGGGCCATGGTGACAAATGACTGCGCCAGATCTCCCAGCTCATCTTTATTGCGAATGTTGGGCCGATGGTCAAAATTGCCTTCGGAGATCATACCGGTGGCGTGCTTTAATTTTTTTATGGCCCCGGCAATGTTGTGGGTAATGACCAAGGCCGCTGTCAGCGAAAACAACAGGCCCAGACCGCATAAAATTGCTGCGGCTTTGAAGGCGATGCGGCCGATGGTTGCGGTCAGACTGGTTTTTTGATTCTGCTCCCCCTGGGCACGCCTTTGCACCTTTTTAATAACGTTTATGATTTTTTCCTGCTGGGTTTTGATGTTTTTCTCAAAAGCTTTCGAAATCGGGGACTCAGGGTCCTCGATCCATCCGATGGCTTCTGAAAGAATATATTTGTATTCCATCTGCAGGCTGACGATTTGATTGATGGGATAGGCCTTCTGACCGGGTAAGGCACGCAGCTGCTCGGTCAGCTGATTAAATTCTTTTTCCTTATTCCAGAACTCTCTTAAAATATCAGGGCTCTTTAAAATAAGGTAGCGCTGGAGATACAGTTCTTGAGCCAGGATGACGTCGACCATTTTTTCCGATATGTTGATGATCGGCCGATCTGTCTCCAGGATACTGCTGTTAATTTTATTGAGCTGATTTAGATAAAAGAGCGCAAAGACGGAGATACCCACCAGCAGGAGC
>JASFTL010000479.1:0-3667 GCA_050053555.1 Desulfobacterales bacterium | reverse complement strand
CAGGCGACCTTCAATGAATTTGTGGTGGAATTTCCGGCCGGATTCAAGAAAACCTATCGACGCCTGTTGAAGAAAAAAATAATTGCCGGCCTACCGCTGGACGGTTTTTACCCGGAGCTTAAAAATTATTATCTGTTATGTGTAACGGAGACGATTACCAAAACGGATATGGATGCCCTGATTCAGGAGATAAAAAAATGAAAGAAACCCCAGGCACTACCGGATTAATATTTAATGAGCCCCTGCTGTGGGAAAAGGGAAAAGCAGGTCGAACCGGCTTTTCAATGCCCCGCCGCGATGTTGACCCCCATCCAGTTGCTGAAAACCTGAAAGGTGATGGTCCGGATTTCCCCGATCTGAGTGAAGTCGATATTGTGCGCCACTACATCCGGCTTTCCCAGTGGAACTTTTCGGTCGATTCCGGGATGTATCCGCTGGGCTCGTGCACCATGAAATATAATCCCAAGACCAATGAAAGGCAATCCGCCCTGCCGGGATTTGCTCTGGCCCATCCGTTGCTTCCGGAAGCCCTTTCACAGGGAGTGCTCAAACTCATGTTTGAACTTGAGCAATATCTGACCGAAATAACCGGAATGGATGCGACAACCCTGCAACCGGCAGCCGGCGCCCATGGCGAACTGACCGGAATGCTACTTTTCTATGCCTATCACAAAAGTAAAGGAACACCGCGCTCGAAAATCATTGTCCCGGACACGGCTCACGGCACTAATCCTGCAAGTGCATCTTTGTGCGGCTATCGATCAATTCCGGTAAAATCAAACGAGAAAGGTGTGCTTTCACCCGAGGCGGTTGCCGAAACCATGGATGAGGACACTGCCGGAATCATGGTCACCAACCCCAATACGCTGGGGCTTTTTGAAGAAAATATCAAAGCAGTTTCCGACATCGTCCATGCGAAAGGGGGTCTGGTTTATGGAGACGGTGCCAACATGAATGCGGTCATGGGCATCGCTAACATGGGTGATCTCGGCATCGATGTTTTGCACCTCAATCTTCATAAAACCTTCTCAAGCCCGCATGGCGGTGGAGGTCCCGGAGCAGGGCCTGTATGTGTGGGTAAACATTTGGAGCGGTTTTTGCCGGTCCCCCGGGTGATCAAACAGCAAGACAAATATGCACTATCTGAAGATTTCCCCGATTCCATCGGGAAAGTGCACGCTTTTTACGGCAATATCGGGGTGATGATCCGCGCTTACAGTTACATTCTCAGTATGGGGCCCGAGGGTCTGAAAAAGGCCAGTCAACTTGCGGTATTAAATGCCGCCTATATTAAAGAAAATCTAAAAGGCACTTTTCACCTGCCGTACGACCGGCCCTGCATGCACGAATGTGTTTTTTCAGATAAACTCCAGGAGAATTACAAGGTGACGACTCTGGACATGGTTAAGCGGCTGATGGATTACGGATTTCATCCACCAACGATTTATTTCCCTCTGGTGGTCCCCGGTGCCATCATGATCGAGCCCACCGAGACCGAATCCAAAGAAGACATTGATTTGTTTATTGACTCGTTGAAGGCAATCGCCAAAGAAGCTCGGGAACAACCTGAATTGCTGCATGCCGCTCCGCAAAAGACCAAACGCAGAAGATTGGATGAAACCTCAGCTGCCAGAAAACCGTGCCTGAGCGGATAGCCCCGCGTTGCGGGCTGCAGGTGTCTGGTTTCAGGTGTCGGGCAATCATGTGCGAACGAAAAGGGCGAAGCAAAAAGCATGTCCGTTTCAAAAACAAAAATAAAATCAGTAAATCCATTCAATGACGGAAGGGATGAGATTTCAATCCGCAATCCAAAATCTAAAATCCAAAATGTGGAGACGTGGCTGAGCATCGATTTTGACCGCCTCGACTACCGGGCAGCCTGGAAACTGCAGGGCAGTCTGATTGTCGCCCGCAAAGAGCGCATCTTGCAAAACGATATTGTTTTATTTTTAGAGCATCCCCCGGTATTTACCCTCGGGCGCAGAGGCGGGCGGGAATGCATTCTGGTTTCGGAGGAATTTCTCGAGAAAGCCGGTGTTCAGGTCATTCAGGTCGAGCGCGGAGGGAACATTACCTTTCACGGGCCGGGCCAGTTGGTGGTCTATCCGATCGTGGATTTACAAACTGCCAAAATAAAAGTCGTCGATTTCGTCAACGGTCTCGAAGAGGTCATGTTGCGCACGGCGGCAAACTGGGGAATTGCTGCCGAGCGCAATACGGCCAACCGCGGCATATGGGTGGGACCTCATAAAATGGGCAGTATCGGAATCGCTGTACGCAGAGGCATTAGCTTTCACGGTCTGGCGTTAAATGTCCACACCGATTTGACCCCGTTTTCCTGGATACAGCCCTGCGGTTTGCAGAATGTAGCGATGACCACCATGCAGAATGAAACAGTGCACCCATTTTCAATGCAACAGGTGCGCGCCGTATTAAAGAAACAATTTGAAACGGTTTTTGGGATCAAGTTCGTTCAACGTGAAATGGTGGATTTCGCTCCAATACTGGATAATTCATCTTCCAAGTCGCCAGGCGACCGTGTTTAACTTTTAATTTGAGCATAGAACTCTGAACCTGAAACCCTTATTCCAATTGAACATATGACTGAGCAAAACAAACCAAAGCCCCCCTGGCTTAAAAAGAGATTGCCGACCGGCCCGCAGTACGAAAAGGTCAGAGAATTAATCGGCAAGGATCGGCTGCATACCGTCTGTCAGGAAGCCAAGTGCCCGAATATGTGGGAATGCTTTTCGCAACAAACGGCCACTTTTTTGATTATGGGCTCCCGCTGTACCCGCAATTGCCGGTTCTGTTCGGTAGCCCAGGGGCCGGCGGGCCCGCCCGATCCTGCTGAGCCGGCCCGTGTGGCAGAGGCGGCCCGGCAAATGGGACTCAGTTATATCGTGATCACCTCCGTTACAAGAGATGATTTAGCAGACGGCGGAGCACTTTTTTTTGCCAAGACCATCGAGGCCGTCCATTGCCGGATTCCATCCGCAAAGGTGGAGGTCCTGATACCTGATTTCCAGGGTAACCCCCAAGCACTCCAAACCGTCTTAAACGCCCGGCCGGATGTCCTGAACCATAACATTGAAACAGTCCCCCGCCTGTATTCAATCGTCAGGCCCCAGGCCCGCTATCGCCGTTCGCTTCAGTTATTAAGCCGCGTGCAAAAATATGCGCCAGGCCTGCCGACCAAATCGGGTTTAATGCTGGGTTTAGGGGAATCTTCCGCAGAAATTCACTCAACGCTAAAAGATCTTATAGATGCAGGTTGCCGTATCTTGACGATCGGACAATATTTACAGCCTTCAAAAGCGCATCTACCGGTCAGCCGATTTGTACCGCCGGAAGAATTTGAGAAATGGAAGTCCGGCGCCCTTGAGATGGGATTTTCCGAAGTGGCCAGCGGGCCGTTTGTGCGCAGTTCCTATCACGCCCGCGAACTTTATCAGGCTGTGGGGCCCCTTCTTTTGAAAAACGAGGTTTGAGTTTGCACCCTTCGCTGGTTAAAGCAGAAATCGATTTAAAAGCGATCGCCCACAATATTAAAGAGCTGCGCCGGATTACCCGCTCAAGTGCTCGGCTCATGGCAGTCGTCAAAGCCAACGGCTACGGTCATGGGGCGATTGAAGTCGCCCAAAGTGCGATTAAAAATGGTGCCGAT
>JASFTL010000478.1:0-3670 GCA_050053555.1 Desulfobacterales bacterium | reverse complement strand
TAAAGGCCCCTTTGGCGCGCTTGCACCCCGGGGTTCTAATCGATGTAACAATATAGGCATCTCTCATGATCACTCCTCCTCATTTTCTTTTCACCCATTCCGATTTACAAATAAAACAAATGGGTTGCGGCTCCTAATCGATCAAATTTGACACGTATCTTTGCTATTATTTTAATTAAGAAATGAGGGATTTTTTCGATCAGCAAGGCCGCACAAGGGTTTATGCCTGAGGCGTACTGGTAGTACGTTGAAGGCATAAACCCGCGGAGAACACAGCTGATCGGAAAAATAACCATTTCTCTTAGTTCCTTAGAGGTTTGCCTGTGGCTAACATATGATCGATACGCGCCAGGGTCTTTTCTTCTTTTAAAAGATCCATAAAGGTTTCGCGCTCGAGCGTCAAGATTACATCTTCTGCGACTTCTGCATTATCCCGCACATCTCCGCCGCTGATGACATAGGCAATCTTTTTGGCCAGAAAGGCATCATACTCGGAGATAAACTTGCCACTCAACATATTGGATACTTCCGCATTCACCATGCCCTGGGCCGCCTGACCCAGCACTTTTATTTTTCTTTTGGGCGGCGGCGCATAACCTTCGTCCACCAGCTTTAAAACGTCCTTTTTGGCCTCACCAATGAGGTAATCTCTATTAAAGACGATTCGATCGCGAGCTCCTAAAAAACCGTTAGTCCGCGCCTCAGCGGCCGATGTGGAAACCTTGGCCATCGCAATGGCCATAAACACCGGCAGGAAAAATTTGGCCAGATCAAAATCGGTTACCACTCCGGGCACCGAACTTAAGAATTTTTTCATGAGATTCAAGCAGGCACCGCCGGCGGGGATCAGCCCTACGCCTATTTCCACCTGACCCATATAAAGTTCGGCATGAGCCACCATCTTGTCGGATGCCAGGCAAACTTCGCAGCCGCCGCCAAGGGTTAATCCATAAGGGGCTGCGACCACCGGGAATGGCGCATACCGCAGATTCTGAAGGCCGTATTGTAAACCCTTGACCATCTGTTCGATGCCCTCGTATTGATCCGCTTTTGCAGCGGCAGCCACATCCGCCAGGTTGGCACCGGCCGAAAAAGCACCCGGCATGCCGCCGGCCTGATTGCCGATAACCAGCCCGACTCCTTCGGAATTAACCCATTCTCTGGCTTCATGAATGGCTTCAACGATTTGCTGATTCAAAGCGTTTAGTTTGGTATGAAACTCCAGACAGAAGACGCCGTCATCTAAGTCGATCAAGCTGGCCGATTCGGAAGTCTTGACGGCCTTTCCTTTGGCCTTAACAGTCACCAGCGATATAATGTTTTCGCTGACCACCCGTTCTTTATAGCTTTCCGATTCAAAATCATAGTAAAATACCGTACCGTTTTCCGTTTTGTAAAACGAGGTAATCCCGGCTTTGAGCATCTTTTGGACTTTTTGCGGCACGTCGAATCCGTCTTTTTGCATACGCGCAACAGAGGCTTCCAGACCGATGGCATCCCAGGTTTCAAAAGGACCCATTTCCAGGTTGAAACCCCAACGCATGGCGTTGTCAATATCCACAATGGTATCGGAAATTTCCGGAATCCTGTTGGCGGCATAAATCAGATTGTTGGCAACCGCTTTCCAGGCAAATTCGGCCCCCTTGTCTTCACCATAGACAATGGCCTGCATCTTTTCCGGCAGCGTCTTCGCTTTTTGAGCTGCCGTTAAGCAGGGCAATTCAGGCGGTCGGGCCTCTTCATATTCTAGTGTGGCCGGATCGATGACTTTGCGGATTTTCTGCCAGTCTGGCGTCAGGTCGGTTTTATAAAATCCGCTCTGGCTTTTTTTGCCCAGCAAATTCTTTTCGATCATCGTGTTTACAAATTCAGGTAAAACAAAACTGTCGCGGTCCTCATCTTTTTCGATCAGCTCGTAAGTGTTTTTAGCCACATGGGCCAGGGTATCCAAACCCACAATATCGGCTGTTTTAAACATGCCGGTTTTGGGTCTGCCCATGACCGGCCCAAACAGAGCATCCGCCTCCGGAATGGTGATCCCCTTTTCAAGCATCAGTTGCATGGCTTTTACCATTCCTTGGACCCCGATCCGGTTGCCGACAAAATTCGGCGTGTCTTTCGCCCATACAATACCCTTGCCCAGAATGCGTTCCCCAAAGTCAGCCATGAATTGAAGAATTTCAGGCAAGGTTTCCTCTCCAGGAATAATTTCAAGCAGTTTCATATACCTTACCGGATTAAAAAAGTGGGTTCCCAGAAAGTGTTGCTTAAATTCTTTGCCGCGCCCCTTGGACATGGCCTTTAAGGGGATACCAGAGGTATTTGTTGAAACAACGGTGCCTTTCTTGCGAACGGGCTCGATTTGCTTTAAAAGATTCTGTTTAATCTTTAGGTTTTCGACAACGACTTCGACGATCCAATCGCAATTGGCAATCTTTTCAAAATCATCCTCTAAATTGCCGATCGTAATAAGCTCGGCATCTTTGGGAGACATAAAAAGCGCCGGTTGGGCCATCAAAGCGGCATCCAGACCGGCCTTTACGATGCGGTTACGCGCCGTTGAATCATTTTTCTCCTCCTGCTTTAAATCCAGTGGCACAATATCCAGTAATAAGGTTTTAATGCCGGCTCCGGCCAGCAGGGCGGCGATACCTCCTCCCATGATCCCCGAGCCAATGACGGCAGCAGAACTGATCTTTTTTGGCATGATACCCTCCTCGTCAGCATTGAGTCAATTTAATGAATGAATATTCATTCATCTAACAGAGACACAACTCATCTGTCAAGAAAAAATCCATACTTACACAAATTACAAGGAAATATAATTACAATTTATTTCAGTTAATTATACTTTTTATTGATTTAAAATTGGAAATAGACTTTTCATAGCGAAAATATTAACTTAAAAATAGAGACTGAATAGTAATTCATTACCGTAACGTGCTCAAACGAACACAATGGGCGCAAAAATGCAAAAAAAACCGGTCCTGCAACAAGCAGGGCCGGTTAGCTGGTATTATCGATATGCCGTGAGGCCAATATTGGTGTGCTTTAGTCCGCCGGAAATTTCTTGGGGCCAAATAATTGCATTTTCTTTGGTTGAGCTGCCGGAGCAGTTTCTTTGGAAACAGAAGGTTTCTTTGCCGGTTTGGACGTTGCCGCCTGAACCGATTTTTGGCGCAGGGGTTTGCGGGTTTTGAGTAAATCCGATGGAATGAAAATTTCATTACCAACCAGCAAAAATTCAGGATCAATATCCGGATTGGCCTTTGCTAACAGCTTAGCGTTTTCCGCCTTTCCCGTGTACCACCTCGCAATCTCGGTCAATTTCTCATCAGGTTGTCGAACGGTATGTGCATAATAACTGGACAGGGATTTGGCGACATATTTACGGGGCAACGGCTCTTTTAATTTCATTATTTCAGTGGGGATATTGATAATGTTTCCGATCGCAATTCGATTGGGATTGAGGCCCGGATTTGCTTTGGCCAGTGCTTTCCAGTTTCCATAGTGCCCTGTGTACCATTTTGCAATTAATGACAGCGTTTCACCGGGCCATTGTACTTTGTGCTTAAAAGAATTGAAGCGCTGTTTGTTTGCAAAGGCTTCGGTCGGAAGTTCATGGGTCTTGGTCAACTTAACCGGTATGAGAATCGGGGTGCCCGCCATG
>JASFTL010000477.1:0-3674 GCA_050053555.1 Desulfobacterales bacterium | reverse complement strand
ATATGCAACCTAAAAATCGACCCGATAAGACGGACCTAGTCGATGGTGCATTAGGGGAACTGTCCCCGTTTTATGAATCAAACGGTTTCTACATACAGGGCCTGCTAATAGATGGCTCAGCTTTTCCAAAAGGATGGGCGAGCAGGGCGAAACCGGTAATTGATGAGATATCGACCAGAGGTAAAATCGGTTGGTGCCTGGAGGCTCATGATCTTGCAGCAAGCAAGCTTGCAGCTTACAGAGAAAAAGACAGAGATTTCGTGCGCATTTTATTAATCAACGGGATGATTGCTGCAAAAATCCTAATTGAACGCATCAACTTGCTGAATATCGATGAGGAGCTGCGAGACCGCCTTCTTCAGTGGGTACATTACACTATTGAGGAGCTGTAACTGAAAAATCACCTCGTAGAACGATTTATAAAGAAACATACAGAAGCATCAAAAAAGAATCAGATCATCAAGAATGATCCCATTTTCCACGAATCTTGACTATAGATGCATTTAACCCTCATACCGTTGCAGACCACAAAAGGTGAATTAAAAGATGAAACCGATGCGAGCCATTTTAATTTTATTGTTTGCCGCTTTATTTGCAGCCGTCCCATGCTCCGCTGCCGAAGATAAAACAGACACGGCCGAAAAAAAGACTGAACCTTCCATCGCCTTATCCGAGGAAATGGACGATGTCATGATCCGCGAGGCCACCAAGGTCAAGGAGGAGTTTCAGCAGAAAGTGCGCTCGCTTTTCGACCGCCGTCCACTCGGCTGGGATTTTGATACTATCGCCTACTTATACCGTCTGGCGCTGTCGCTCCCCGGGAAAATTCCGGTATTTACTCGCTTTGTGATCGAACAAAGCCGGGTGCTGGGCGTGATCGGCTCCATTCTTGTTTTCGTGTTTATTGCCGCTGTCTTATACAGCCTGCTGGGTCAGCGGCGCGTGATGGGCTGGGTGGAACAGCGGGTCGAACCGCTGTCTAAGTTCATTCCGGAAGCCACTTATCCGTTCGTCATCTCCGGTATCAAGGTAATCGTTTCCGCCTTGATCCCGCTGTTGCTGCTCGGGGCATTTGCGCTGATTAACGCCATGATCGACTACTCGGCGGTCTGGTTTCAGCTCATCGGGCGTCTGCTCGGATTCTGGGCGGTCGGCGCCCTTTTATTGAGATTGCTCAAGGAGTCCCTGACCCGTGACCTGTTCAAGGCAACCGCCCAGTATGGCCGGACCATTTATCGCTGGGCTCGGCTGGCATTGCTGTATGCGATTTTCGGCGTGGCGGCATACTGGACGGCGGAAGTTTTCAAGATACGTGACGATGTTCTGGCGCTTTTGCGTTTTGCGATAGCGGTTTCCGTTACCATTGTCCTGTTGATACTGCATCTCAACAAGAAGGCCTTTATATCGCTGTTGCCGCAACTGCCGATTCGAAGCTATGTACAGTTTCGAAGGTTTCTGGAGCGGTATTACTTCCCGCTGCTGCTGGTGTCCTTTCTGGCCGCCCTGTTATGGTGCGTCGGATATGGCGCATTGGGCCGGCTGGTGTTGATCAAGATCTGGTTCACCGCTGCGGCGTTTGTTCTTATTATGCTGATCTATCACACGCTGCAGAGTTTTCTGAACAGCTGGTTTCAGCGGTTGGCCCATACCGATGAGAACGCCCGGATGTTCGTCAGCACATTGCGGTCCATTCTCAAGTATGCCACCATCGTGGCGACCCTGATCATTGGTCTTAACATGCTCGGATTATTAAATCCCCTGCAGCGCATCATGTCCTTTCCGATTTTTAAGCTCGGAGATACCACTGTCACCTTCTGGCTGATTTTAATGGCGGTTCTGAGTCTGCTGGCTATTTTTGCTGTCTCGCGCCTGGCCCAATCTTACTTTGATTACAAGCTGTATCCCTCTTTCGGCATCGATCCGGGTCTGGGTTATGCACTCAATACCGTCTTTAAATTCATCGCTCTCGCCATCGGATTTTTAATTGCGCTGAACATCCTGGGGATCAACCTCCGATTCTTTCTGGTTTTTGCGGGCGCCATCGGCATCGGTGTCGGCCTCGGGCTTCAGAACATGGCGGCCAATGTGATCAGCGGTTTTACCATTATTTTCGGCGGTAAAATCCGCAAGGGTGACTGGATCGAGGCCGGAACCATGCTGGGAGAAGTGACGGACATTTACCTGCGAGCCACCAAGGTGCGAACCCGGGACAATATCGAGTACCTGGTCCCCAATTCCAATATTATTTCCAACACCATGGTGAATTATTCTCTGTCTTCGCCGCTGATCCGCATAGAGCTGCCCGTTGGCGTTTCATACAAGGCAGATCCGCGTCAGGTCGAAAAAATTCTGCTGGCGGCAGCGGAGAACGAACCGCTTGTGGACAAAACACATATGCCGGCGGTGCGTTTCGTTGAATATGCCGACAACTCCATCAATTTCGAACTGCTGGTCTGGATTAACGTACGCCGGACGCCGCGGCGCAAGGTTCGTAGCAATCTTTATTTTGCAATATTCGAAGAGTTCGCCAAAGCCGGCATTGAAATCCCGTTTCCGCAGAGAGACTTGCATATCCGCTCGCAGGTGGATCAACCTGATTGACGCCACACGCCCTTCCGGCCCACGGCCGCCATGCAAGCAAGGCGAGGCGGGCTCAGGCGAGGCGGGCGGGTGCGATAATTTGCGGATAAATCAAATATTAGCCACGGACCCACACAGACCCACACTAACTTTGCTGCTGCGGACTTCGCAGCAGCAAAACTGTCAATCGCTTCGCGATTATTCAAAATATTACCCTTTTAATTAGCTAAAACACTGAGATTTCTATTGTTACTAATTATACCTTTTAGGCTGAAGAGTAACTGTTGCCCGCAGGGCATACAGTTTTTCCTCGGGCAAAGCCTGCCCCGAGCCCGGTCGAGGGGGTCGCCCGAGGAAAAGATAATGTTTGTGTGGGTCTGTGTGGGTCTGTGGCCATTATTAAAGTCAAATCTGTAATTTAATTAGCTCAATCCGCGGTCATGGTGTTTGACATAATAGAGAGTGGCGCCCACCGGTGAGAATGATAGAAAGAGAATGTTGATCAACGGCACCAGAAAAAGCAGGCCAAATCCCAGGTGAAACGGCAGCGTTTTCCTCAGGAATCGAAACCGCTCGGAAAACGGCCTTAACCGGCGGGCCGGTGTGAGATCCGTGGCGTCCCAGGCCAGAAAGACGATCGCCGCCCCGGAAGTCAGCAGGGCAATGACAGGGCCGAAGGGTGTCAGCCAGCCGAGAACCATGAAAACCAGAATGAGGATTATCGGAATTACGGCACGCGGGATTTCCTGTTTGATGAGAAAGAAGAATTGCTGAAACAGGGACACGCCTTCAGGGGTTTTTTCTGCTCCGGTAATGAGCCTTTCGGTGATCCTGGACATGTGATCCATGATCAATACGCTGAATAATACCTGGGACAACAGGTAGGAGATAATCACGGAAAGCCCCATCAGCAGCAGGGTAACCATCCAGCCCACCACCACCCAGAGCCAAACCAGCCAGGCGCTGTCCGGTCTGGACCATATGAGATCAAGCAGCTCCTGATGATAGACCAAGATCAGCCCGGCAGAGAATATCGTGATCAACAATACCACGGCGAACCTGAGAAGTCCCAACAACAGCAGCCGTGGTGTTTT
>JASFTL010000476.1:0-3674 GCA_050053555.1 Desulfobacterales bacterium | reverse complement strand
AGCCAGTCAGGGCGTGGAAGCTCAGACGCTTGCCAATTTGTACCTGGCGCTCGATCATCAGCTGGAAGTTATACCGATCATTAATAAAATCGATCTTCCATCGGCCGACGTTGAGCGCGTAAAAAAACAGATTGAGGAGGATCTGGGGCTGGATGCGGAGGCAACCCTGCAGATATCGGCCAAGCAGGGGCTCGGAATCGATCGTGTACTTGAATCAATTGTAAAAGAATTGCCGTCGCCCAGCGGCAATCCGGATAAGCCCTTACAGGCCCTCATTTTTGATTCTCATTATGATGCCTATCGCGGCACGGTGGTTCACCTGCGCATCTTTCACGGTCAGATAAGTCCGGGGGACACCATCATCTTTACATCCAATCAGGCCACCTACCGTGTTGAAGAGGTCGGCATTTTTCAGCTGGAACGCATCCCCATGCAAGCCCTTTCCGCCGGCCAGGTCGGCTACATTATTGCCGGAATCAAGACCATCAGCGACACTCGCTGCGGGGACACCATCACTCATAAAGATCGTCCTTGTGATGCTCCGCTGCCGGGATTTAAAATAACCAAACCGGTGGTTTTTTCTTCCATATACCCGACCGCATCAGATGGATACGAGGAATTGGCCGCTGGCATGGAAAAACTTAAATTAAATGACGCGGCGCTGGTGTATGAAAAGGATACATCGGCGGCTTTGGGTTTTGGCTTCCGCTGCGGCTTTTTAGGACTTTTACATCTTGAAGTCGTACAGGAAAGACTGGAACGCGAATACGGTCTTTCGCTTATTCTGACGGCGCCATCGGTTCAGTATCAGCTGGTCATGAATGACGAAACCGAAATGACCATCGATAACCCGGCCTACTATCCCGATCCGACTCAAATCGCCACGACACGCGAACCCTTTATTCGGGCATCCATTATCATACCAGATCGCTATATGGGGGCGATAATGAATTTGTGTCTTGAGCGGCGTGGAATTAACAAAACCTATCACTATCTTATCAGCGATCGTCTGGAAATGGTATTTGAGATGCCGCTGGCCGAGGTCATTTATGATTTCTACGACCGGCTCAAATCGTTAACCCAGGGTTACGGCTCTTTTGATTACGACATAATCGACTATCGTGAAACCGACCTGGTCAAACTGGATATCTTAATCAACGGTGAGCGGGTGGATGCCTTATCGCAACTGGTTTTTAAAGACAATGCCGTCGCTCGGGCCAGAATCGCCTGTGAAAAATTGAGACAGGAAATTCCGAAACAAATGTTTAAAATCGCCATTCAAGGTGCTATTGGCGGCAATATCATTGCGCGCAAAACGATTTCGGCCCTTCGAAAAGATGTTACCGCCAAATGCTACGGCGGAGACATCACCCGTAAACGCAAACTGCTCGAAAAACAGAAAAAAGGCAAACGTCGAATGAAAATGGTGGGTAAGGTTATGATTCCGCAGTCGGCATTTTTAGCGGTACTCAAGTCCGATTCCGACTAGAAGCTGTCTTAAAAATGCATCTCACGCCCAAGGGCTGTGTTGCCCCGGATAAACGGGATTACGCATCTATTTCTATAAAAAAAGTAAGGTGCGTATCAATTCGGTTTAAAATGCTCACGTACTCCGTGTACGCTCCGCTTTTAAACCGAATCGACACCTAACTTTGATGAACACAAATAATTTATAAAAATTAGGGGTGAAATACCGCGGTACGCGGGAAACGTGATCTACTATTTTTAAAACAGCTTCGAGTTTATTTAGAAATCTCACGAAAAAAATTCTTTTGTGTCCTTCAGCTGGTTTAGAGCCAATATTTTTTAATACCATGCGCTATGCAATATAGTTTACCCTTAGCGCTTAGCGCTTTGCTTTATTCGCTTTGCGGTTCGACTTGCGCGGTTTGAATGCATTCATATATTAAATTAAGATATGAAATCCCGCAGATTGCGGGGGCGCCGTGCGCCTTATATTACACTTGAACATAACGCTTCCCTGGTATAAATCATATTAAATGCTAAAATTAATTTTCGAGGAAGAATATGGGTAAAACCGTTGCTGAAAAAATTTTTGATTCTCACCGCATTGACAATCCTTCCGATAACATACACGTGTTGCGACTCGATGCCGTTTTCTGTCACGAAATCACAACCCCGATAGCGATCAACGATCTGATCGCAAGGGGTAAAGACCGCGTGTTTGACCCCCAGAAGATTAAAGCGGTAATTGATCATGTCACTCCCGCTAAAGATTCAAAGACCGCCTCCCAGGGAAAAATTTTAAGGGATTGGGCGCGACGTCACCAGATTCATGATTTTTTTGATATCGGCAGAAATGGCATCTGTCATGTGCTTTTTCCCGAAAAAGGTTTTGTCAGGCCGGGGCATACCATCATCATGGGAGATTCGCATACTTGCACACACGGGGCTTTCGGCGCCTTCGCCGCCGGTGTCGGAACCACGGATCTGGAGGTAGGCCTTTTAAAGGGCATCTGTGCCTTTCATTATCCCAAAACCATCAAGATTGATATCACCGGCACACTTCCGGCCGGCGTATTTGCCAAGGACATCATCTTATCTATCATTGGAAGGCTGGGTGTTAATGGCGCGACCAATAAAATCATTGAATTTAGCGGACCGGTGGTCGAGGCTCTGAGTATGGACGCCCGGATGACGCTGTGCAACATGGCCGTTGAGGCCGGCGCCACCAGCGGTATTTGCTATCCGGATCAAACAACCTTGGATTATCTTTGGCCGTTTATTCAAGATGAGTATCCTGGCAGGTCCGAAGCATTGAAAGCGTTTAAGAAATTATGG
Organism: Desulfobacterales bacterium; assembly: GCA_050053555.1. Classification (GTDB taxonomy): domain Bacteria; phylum Desulfobacterota; class Desulfobacteria; order Desulfobacterales; family JAHEIW01; genus JAHEIW01. The sequence continues at coordinate 872 of JASFTL010000476.1, read as the reverse complement.
CCGGATTCAGATGCAACTTATGAAGAGATCATTAAACATGATGTATCGCAGCTGGAGCCTCTCACGACATACGGTTTTAAACCCGACCAGGTAAAACCGGTCCTGGAGATGGACGCAACTAAAATCGACCAGATTTACATCGGATCCTGCACCAACGGCCGCATCGAAGACTTGAGAATCGCCGCGCAGGTTTTAAAAGGGCACACGATTAACGACAATGTTCGCGGCATCGTATCACCGGCAACACCCAAAATTTTTAAACAGGCGCTCGCTGAAGGCATTATGGGTATCTTTATGGATGCCGGTTTTTGCGTAACCAATCCCACCTGCGGCGCCTGTTTGGGAATGAGCACCGGCGTTTTGGCAGAAGGCGAAGTGTGTGCATCAACCACCAATCGTAATTTCAGCGGCCGCATGGGTAAAGGTGGCATGATCCATTTAATGAGCCCGGCCACCGCCGCCGCCTCGGCAATTGCGGGTCGAATTACAAACTCACACCTGTTTAAGGGATAGCAAAATGAAAAATTTCAGCGGTGCGGTATTATTTCTGGATCGCGCGGATATCAATACCGATGAAATCATTGCAGCCAAATACCTGACCGAAAGCTCCAAGGAGGCTCTCGGAACGCATCTTTTTGAAGACATCAAGCTCGACGGGTTTGATATCAACCACGATATTGCGAGTAAAAATGTCATCGTCAGTCGCGCTAATTTTGGCTGTGGTTCATCCAGAGAACACGCACCCTGGGCCCTGGAGGCAAACGGAATCCATCTGGTCTTAGCCGAAAGTTTTGCCCGCATCTTCAGACAAAATATGTTCAACTGCGGCATGCTGGCAATTGAACTGCCCGCGTCGGTCATCGAGCATCTGT
>JASFTL010000475.1:0-3695 GCA_050053555.1 Desulfobacterales bacterium | reverse complement strand
CGCAAAACGGTCACCGACCACATCCATGGCGCCGATCAATGCATCGTTGATAAGGTCCTCTAAATTTAACTCACGATCGATTGCATTTCTCACCAAGGCTTCAACATCAGCATGCTTGCCGTTGATGACCGTATTTTTGATTTCGTTAAATAACGGGTCCATCTGATTTCCGCTTTTCCGATCCCGACATTGATTTGCGGTTTTACTCTCCTTCGCCAGATTGCCCCGCGGCTTGCCGCGGGGAGGTTCACTCCAATCCCGACTGTTCCCGAATACTGCGGCCGATGGCAGAGACATCATCGTCGCCGTGTCCTCTGGCGATTAATCCGTTTTCGATTTGAGCCACCAATGCAGTTGCCGGAAGGGTCACGTCCAACTCACGGGCCGTATCCAGTGCAATCCGCAGGTCCTTATGGTGCAGCCTGACCCGGAAGCCAAGCGGGTAAGTGTTGTTGACCACATTGATGCCCCTATTGTGCAGCACCCATGAACTGGCTGCCCCTCCACTGATGGCATGGATGACTTTCTGCATGTCAAGGCCGGCTTTCATGCCCAGGGTCAGACCTTCGGCCACCGTTAGATAGGTGCCGGAAATAATAATTTGATTGATGGCTTTGGTGATCTGTCCGGCCCCGATGGGTCCTACGTGGGTGACGGTTTTTCCCATGATCTCCAGTATCGGCAAGGCTTTTTCGAAATCGGCTGCATCCCCGCCGACCATAATCGCCAAGGTTCCTTGCTGTGCCCCTTCCGGTCCTCCGGAAACCGGTGCATCAAGCATTTTTATGTCTTTTTTGCTCAATTCACCAGCTATTTGACGGGTGGCGGCCGGGCTGATGGTGGACATGTCGATGACAATCGCGCCTTGTGCAGCGCCATGGATGACTCCCTTTGCACCCAGAACCACTTCTTCAACATCCGGTGTATCGCTGACCATGGTGACAATAATCTCAGCGCCCTCAGCTGCTTCCTGGGGTGATTCCGCCCGCCTGGCGCCTTCTTTGGCCACCTCTTCTTCTTTTTGCCGGGTGCGGTTATGAACGGTAACGTCATGGCCGGCTTTGAGAACATTGAGTGACATGCCGATTCCCATGGTACCCAGACCGATAAATGCAATTTTCATTGTCGTCTTTCCTCCTCATAAATAATTTTTTGTTCGCGGGATCGTAAGTGTAAATTCTTAACCTTTTTCGATATCTGTAATCAAGACCAGAATGTTATCCGGATTGAATCTGTTTGATTCATACAAATTATCCGAAGATGAGATTTTGGTAAGAATAAATAAGGATCAATGATTCGGTATTGCGTAGCGGATTTAATCCGGCTGAAGTGCGATATGATGTTTGGCCATTTTTTTGTATAGAAGGGTGCGGTTGATACCCAGGATTTTTGCCGCCTGGGCCTTATTATTACCCGTCTTCTTTAAAGCAAGCTTGATCGCTTCTTTTTCAGCACGATGCTGCACCTCTTTCAGGGACGCCTGATAGTTTTCGATCGGATTCGATCGGAAGCGTTTTAGATAAAATGGAAGGTCGTAAAGATGAATGGTGTCTCCTTCAATGGAAGATAATGTTCTTTCCAACACATTCGAAATCTCTCTGGCATTTCCCGGCCAGTGATAGCTGATCAGCGCCTCTTGTGCTTTCGTATCGATTTTGATATCAGCGAGGGCTGCTTCTTGAGATATTTGTTTTAAAAAGTGTTGCGTTAAGGGTAAAATATCATTCCGTCGCTTGCGAAGCGGTGGGATGTTCAGTGAAATCACATTCAGACGATAGAAGAGGTCCTTGCGGAATCTACCGGTTTCTACCATTTTCTCCAGATGTTGATTGGTGGCGGCTATTAATCTAAAATCCGACCGGATCATCCGGGTGCCCCCGATGCGTTCAAACTCCTTCTCCTCAATTGCGCGTAATAGCTTGGGCTGCATTTCAAGGGGCAAGTCTCCGACCTCATCGAGAAATATCGTTCCACAATGGGCCAGCTCAAATTTACCGGGTTTGCCGTCGGTTTTGGCGCCTGTGAAGGCCCCCTTTTCATATCCGAATAGCTCCGATTCGAGAAGATCTCTGGGAATGGCAGCGCAGTTAATGCGTACAAACGGATAAAGCTTACGCGAGCTTGCATGGTGAATGGCCTGGGCGAAGAGCTCTTTCCCGGTTCCGCTTTCACCGGATAAAAGCACGGGGAGTTGGTTGCCGGACGCCTTCAGAGCCTCTTTTTTCAATGCGGCCATTGTTTCGCTATTTCCGATGATACTTTCAAAGGTATAGCGGGTTGACCGCAGGGAAACCAGTTCATTTTCATATAGATCTAATTTAGACTCCAGATAGGAAAGCTTCTGCGAAAGCCGGCTGGCCGTACTGGCGCTATCAAAAAGAACCAACCCCAATACAGCGATGACCTTGCCATTTTCTTTGATGGGCACTCGGTGTACCAGAAAAGCGGTATCTTTAAATTGGTGGGTATAATTGATCTCGGCTTTGCCTGTCTTGGCGACGATATGTAGCCGACTGTTGGCGACAACTTCGGTTGCATGCTTTCCAATTTGCGATTTGGGGTCAATGTTTAAAAAGCGGGCATAGGTTTCGTTCAGATAAATAATGGTGCCTTCATGATCTGAAACAATAACACCCACCTGCATGCTGTCCAAAAGCTTTCTAAAAAAGCCGTCGGCCTGCGTTAGAGGCTTTTCGATATCCGCAATCGTCAGATGTTCACCCATGATATCTACCTGTCGCTACAACGCAACATGTCTACTTTCTGAGACACTTATTCTATATACCTTTCCTTTGCATTTGTCGACTAAAAAATACAAAGAATTTATAATTGAGACAAAATTATGAACAGTATTCATTAGTTAGGGTTGTTTCAAAATTACCTGATTTTGGGTCTCAAACAACTGGATTCATGGTCCAAAATTTGCACCCCTTATGGTGAGTTGTCCCTCCCTTGTTGGCGTGGCCAAAAAGCCCTGTTAAATGCACTTTGGAGGAAGGCGATGGTAACCCGAGCGCCGTCGGATACGAGAGAGCCTGAGATTCAAGGGGAAGAAATTCTATTTCTTCAGGATGAAAATTTTAACCATAATAATGTCTGTCTGGTAACCGGTTCAGCCACCGGAATCGGCAGGGCCACGGCCATTGCGGCAGCAGCCAATCATCTGATGACGGTGGGTTTGGATTTAAACGAGGCAGAAGGAAGAAAAACACAGAATTTGGCCCGTGAGATGGGTGGCCAGATGATCTTTATCAGAACCGATCTGGCCCAAGATGCGGATATCGAAAATGCCATTCAGGAAGCCGCCAAGCTGGGCACCATAAAATACCTTGCAAACATTGCCGGAATCCAGCATATTAATTCCGTCGATAATTTTCCGATGGAAAAATATGATTTGATGCAGCGCCTGATGCTCAGAGCACCGTTTTATCTATCCAAGCTGGCGATTCCGCACATGAAAAAAAGCAAAGACGGTGTTGGCGTCATCGGCAATATGGCGTCGGCCCATGCCCATATCTGCACCAAGAACAAGCCGGTTTATAACATTACCAAATTCGGCTTAAAAGCACTGAGCCGGTCGATTTCAGCCGAAGGGGAGGGGGCGATTCGTTCTTTTACGCTGAGTACCGGCTTCGTCAAAACACCGCTGGCATTGAATCAGATCCCGGTCCAGGCCGAGCAGCGCGGCATCACCC
>JASFTL010000474.1:0-3707 GCA_050053555.1 Desulfobacterales bacterium | reverse complement strand
TCTTTGAAACTTGAGACCTTACGGCCGCAAAATAACTTTTAACAGAAACCGGTGCCGGACCCGTGTAATGGCAGATATTTAAACGATTGAAAGCATGCTCGCGACCTGCCCCTGTTAATGTGAAAGCATAATCGTTACCCCTTAAACCGGTCACTTCAAAAAATTTCCGCTGCCGCAATTGTTGGAATACAACATCGATCACCGCAAAAGAAAGCTTTAACGCATCACATAATTTACTGATACTGCTGTCGCCTTTCGTATAGAGGTGGCGCAACATCAGGTCTTCTACCAGAGTCAGGGGGATATCAAGTTCCTGCAGATTATCGGGCGCTTCCGGTTTATAATCCGGTTCGACTTCTGCAAGATTTTCATTTGCTTTGGTTTCCATAGATTGCCTCCGGAAATGAATGAACAAAAAACAATGATTCTTCTGTATATTCTTTAATTGCTATTCAACTCAACAAATTTATTGCCTTCCACTTGAAGAAGATAGGACTTTTTAACCGCATCCCCGTTTTCTATAAATGAAGTAAGCCCTGTTACACCCTCAAAATTGCGAAGCTTCTGCAGTTCATCCTTTAGGTCTTTTCTTGACTCGACTTGTGGATTGCTTGCCGCCTGGAGAGCGATCATGGTTGCGTCAAACGCCAGTGCTTCGATAAAGCCGGGAATTTGACCGTAGAATTCTTCAAAACGCATCATAAATTCCTTAACATTCTTTTTAGAATCCTCTGCATAAAAAACATCAGCAATTATAGCCTCTTGAATATATTCGCCTGTCGTCTGGATTAATTTTTCCGAGTGCCAGAGATTGGTACCTAATAGAAGCACGTTATCGATATCGTAAAATGCAAGTTGCGGTGCAATGAGCGCGATTTTTTCGGGGACATCCGGTATGAAAATCGCATCGAAATCAACGATTACCTCAGATTTTATATGTCTTTTTTTTCCACGAAAGCCGCTCTTTAGACTATAACTATCGATCCTATCCTGATTCTTGCTGAAAGTTTTTGATAGCTTTTTTATTTGCGATGCAAAATCGGTCTGGTCGGGTTTATAAGATTCAATGACGGCCACTGTGGCGCCATAATCCAAAACCGTATCCCTGAAAAGTTTCATAAACGTATCGCCATAAAGGTCTTCAGGATAGAGGACGGCAAAACGCCCTAGCCCGAGCCGATCAATCACATAAGACAAAATTGAATCAATTTGCATCTGAGGGGTCAGAAAAAATCTGAAAACATAGTCACCTATTTCAGGGATTCCCGGCTTCTGCGTCATAGTGATAATGGGAATCCCTTTAATCTGTGCTTCTTGAGCGGCATGTTCACCGGTAATAATGGGACCGATGATGATTGCGACCCGATTCTCAACTAACTGCCGGGTTGACTGAACCGCTGTTTCCGGTTCGGAGCCGGTGTCTTTAACGATCATTTCGAAAGCCGGTTGATTGCTTTGGGAGTTGAATTGATCAAGGGCTAATTGAACACCCTTTAAGGCGCGGCTGCCAAATGTTTCGTAAGCACCACTGAGCGGCAGCAACCCGCCGATCAGCCGGCGCTTGAAAGCAAATTTTTGATTAATTTCTTCAATTAGATTTTTCACCTGCTTGGCCTTTTCATGGCCAGGGAAATTTTCGACAAATTCGGAAAATATCTTTAAGGCTTCTTTATAATTTTGATTTTCATATCGGCTAACACCCAGCTGGTACAGAAGATAGCTCCTGAGAAACGCATCATCCGATCGCATTAAAAGCGATACGGTGTCTTCAGTACTCAAACGGCTGATAACGGTTTTGAGCTTTGAAATAATGTTCTTTTCTTCCGCAGAGCGGGCGTTTTGATACGCAATACGATAAAAGGAAATCGCATCCCTTGGAGAACCAAGAGACACATAGGTGTCACCCAGTATGGCGTAAGTGCGGTACAGGTGAGTTCGAGAATCCGTTTTTTCGATAATTTCTGAGGCCTGTAAAATGACTTCTTTGAATTTGCTTTCACTGTAAAACGAAACTAAAATCTCTACCATGGCATCAGCAGCAAAAGGGCTGGCCGGATGTTGTGCAATCAGCTGCCGAAGGGGCATCAGTTTGGCATCATTATTTTTTTGCTCTGAATAAATTGTTGCAACCCGCATTAATGCGCGATCAGCCTTAGAACCATATGGATAAATGTCCAAATATTGCTTATATATTTTTAATGCTTTCTCATGTGAATTTGCCTCAAAGAAATTTTCTGCCCTGTCAAAAAGTGCATCGGCAGCGGCGGGTTCAGATGTGAAATTTGAATTAATGGATGACGTGCTGCACGCGCAAATCACAAATATGAATATATGAATCAAAATTCCGGCTTTTTGTTTCATTGTTGAATATGTTCCAAATAATAATTTAGAGCACAATCAAAAATTGCAATTTAGGTGCCAAATCTTAAATCGCGCTTAATTTCTATTGATCGTGTCTATCAATTCACCAAGATTTGACGCCTGCAGGCGTCTTCAGGCAGCCCCTGTTTTCGAATCTCATACTTGCAACTCAGCTATAGGGAGAGACGCCATCCATCCCAATCAGATCTGTAAACCCATTAAACCGAATTTTTCCAGCATGAAGCGGTGAAAGGCGTCGTCATCAAGATTGGCACGTTTACCGAGAAAATCCTCCCCGAGCGGACCCGCCGAATAGACCGCCTTGGGATTATCCGATAGAACGGCCTTTAAAATAAGGTCGGCAATTAGCTCGGGACCGGGAAGGGACAGATCGGCGAACAACTTCCCGGTCTCGGCTCCGGCGGTTTGATAGATGGATTTATAATCCGGATCGGTTCTGGCCATGAGATCACCGGTTAATTCCGAGGCAACTTCATTAAATTCGGTGGCAATGGGACCCGGTCGGATGGTCACCACCCGGATGCCAAATGGAGACAGCTCCAAACGTAATGCATCTGATAGTCCTTCCACCGCATATTTGGTGGCGGCGTAGACCCCGCTTCCCGGAAAGCAAAATTTTCCAACGATGGAACTGAGGTTCACAACGGTCCCTTTTCTCAGCTTGCGCATGCCCGGCAAACACGCCTGTGTAACGCGCATAAGTGCAAATAGATTGACCTCAAATAGGCGTTTGATGGCTGCCATGGAAACATCCTCCAGTGCACCTCTGATGCTGTAGCCGGCATTATTTATGAGGACGCAAACCGGCTCTGACAGATCTGAAAGAAAACTGCAGAATGCCTCGGTTTCCGCAGGCTGTGAAAGATCGACCTGCTTGGGAATGATGCCCTGAATTTGATCTGCCAGTTCATTCAGCCGGTCCATTCGTCTGGCTGCAGCGATGACGACAAAACCCTTAGCAGCCAATTGAGCGGCTGTTTCGCGCCCGATGCCACTGCTGGCTCCGGTTACCAATGCCGTTTGTTTTTGCTCCTCCATTTAGGCCTCCTTAAAAAGTGATTCCTGAATTTTGCATGAAAATAGATAAGTATCTTTTTGTTATTTAACATCAGCAGTTCCACACAAGAACATCGTACATACCATTTTACTTACTAATTCACCGCACCACCATCCACACGCCGAGCAGCATCAGGCTCAGACCCAAAAAGCGTGAGAGATCCATGGGCCGAACCGCTGCACCGAAAAAGCCAAAATGATCAATTAATGAAGCAATCACAAATTGTGAAGCAACAATCAATGTAAAGCCCTTGGCAACGCCCAGGCGG
>JASFTL010000473.1:0-3722 GCA_050053555.1 Desulfobacterales bacterium | reverse complement strand
GTTGAAGCAGCACCAGCACCTGCAGCAAAGGCACCGGAAGAAAAGGCCGAAGCTCCAGCAGTCACGCCGACGGATACAACCGGCATGATCATGCAGGATGACATTTATTTTGAGTTCGATAAATCGACTCTTACCCCTACCGCACAAGACAACTTGATGAGAAAAGCCGCCTGGCTGCGAGCCAATCCTGATGTGACGGTAACCATTGAAGGTCATTGTGATGAACGCGGCACCAACGAGTACAACCTTGCGCTGGGGGACCGACGTGCTGATAGTTCAAAAGCATTTTTGGTGGATCTGGGTATCCCGGCTTCGCGGTTAACGACAATTAGTTACGGTGAAGAACGCCCGGTGTGTGCTCAGCAAAACGAGGAATGTTGGGCAAAAAACAGACGGGCGAACTTTGTTTTAAACTAAGCGAATTTGGTATCCGAGAAAGCTTTTTTGTCTGCCAGAAGGCGGATAGAGTTGTGAACGATGATACCAACTATTAATACACCCATGGTAAACAGCAAGCGCAAATTAGATGATGCGCTTGCTGTTTATTGTGTCAACGCCCGCCTTAACGGCGGGTGTTTTTTAGAAACACTTTAAAAAGGATCAGACAACAAGAAGCAAATATGAAACAATTAGTCCTACTTAAATTACTTATTGTATGCCTGGTGAGTACGTGGGGATGTGCCACTCAATCTGATGTAAACACAATTGACAATCGTCTTTCGGAAATGGAATTGCGTGATGCAGAACTACGCAAGCAAAGGGAGGCAATTAAATCTAATATTGAAGATCGCAGTCAGGAGCTGCGCAAACAATCCGCCAGTTTGCGCGCCACCATTGAAGAGATGAATGAAGATATTCGAATTCTAAGTGGCAGACTCGAGGAATTTGAATATTCAATGAAACAGCAACAACGCAAGATAGACGAAATAGAGAAACAAAGAGAAGAAAAATTGAACCGTATTGCGGAACGCATGGATCAAAATTCAGAGAAAATTATTCAAATGGAGCAGTATTTAAATCTAGAATCTACCAAGAGGCCAGTGGCTGCAGTATCTCCAGGCGTTGCGGCTAAAACACCTCCCTCGGAAGACGAAGTTTATCGATCCGCCAAACAAGCCTTTGATCAGGGTGACTCAGATGCGGCCCGCAATGGTTTCCAGGAATTTATCAAGCGTTATCCAAATTCGAAAAATGCAGACAACGCTCAATTTTGGATCGGCGAGATATATTATCGTGAAAAATGGTATGAAAAGGCCATTCTGGAGTATCAGAACGTCATTGAAAAATATCCGCAGGGCAATAAAGTTCCAGCTGCTCTTTTGAAACAGGGTTTGGCGTTTTCCAATATTGGCGATCAGGCAAACTCTAAGCTGATTCTAGAAGAACTCATTCGAAAATATCCTAAAACCAACGAAGCCAAGATTGCCACTGAGAAGTTAAAGACATTGAAATGAGCCTGAAACGAGAATGGTTAAGATCATTGGCATAGATCCTGGTCTTGCGGATACCGGTATCGGAATTGTCAAAGGACGTGGATCAAAGATCGATAGCTATTCTTTCGGCAGTATTCACACTTCCAGAAACACTTCTTTACCAAGCCGTCTTGATAAGATTTTTTCAAAGCTTCTCCACTTGCTGAAAAGTGAAAATCCGGAATTGATGGTCATTGAGGACGTATATTCCTTGAACAGATACCCAAAGTCGGGAATTATGCTGGGGCAGGTGACCGGCGTTATCCAGTTGGCCGGATTTCATGCGTCGGTGCCGGCCATCGAGGTGCCTGTTAGAGAGGCCAAACAAATTCTGACCGGAAACGGCAATGCCGATAAAAAACAACTCGAAAAAGCGGTGCGACAGCAATTAAAGCATAGGCTTCCCATCAAACCCGTCCACGCATCTGACGCAATGGGTCTGGCGCTTATCGGGTTATACCGGTATCAGGATAGGATTAAAATCAACACAAATAGAATGTAAGAAGTTTCTACGGCGGAGCTGTGACGTGATCGGTTATATCGAGGGCAAAATTTTGAAAATAGAAGAAGAACGGGTGCTGGTGCTCGCGAATCAGGTTGGATATGAAATATTGCTGCCAGCCTTTGTCATGGAGAAGATGGCCGCCAACAAAGTCGGTGACGAAATCGCTCTGTATGTTTATTTCCAGCAAACCGAGCGACAACCCAAACCGATATTGATCGGTTTTAATTTGGAAGCTGAAAAGGAATTTTTTCAATATTTTATATCTGTTGAAGATGTTGGACCCCTGAAGGCGGTCAAAGCGTTAAGTATTCCGGTCAGAGAAGTCGCCGGAGCGATAGAGAATAGAGATGTCTACCGTCTTACCCAGCTCAAGGGTATCGGCAAGCGAACAGCCCAAAAGATCATTGCGACCCTGGAAGGTAAGATGGGGAAGTTTGCTTTGATACGTAAGGAAGAAAAAAAGGAAATTCGGGTTGCGGAAGATTTCTCAGAGCAGGTTTGTGAAGTTCTTGTCAAACAACTCGGTCATAAGATGTCTGATGCCAAGCGCATGATTAGCGATGCCTTAAAACGAAACAGCGCCATCACGACACCTGAGGGGCTTTTTGAGGAAGTTTACAGAGGAGAGCAAACCTAGATTAGTACCTTAGTTGTGATTTTTATACATTTTATGGTAAAAAATTGTGTTGGAATATTTTCACAGTCTTGTAAGGACTGAATATTTTCGTTTGAATATTGTATATTTAAGGAATTCTTTCTATTTTAAAAAGGATGGTGCGAAGCGACATCCATAAATATTCAATTTGCAATCTGCAATTTTCAATTTCCCCCAAGCCGGAATTTTCGCTTCGCTCCATCCGGCTCGTCCGGGTTAGGTATTGGTTATAACAAACACAGTGGGGCGCAGTATGCCTGATGATGTGATTAAATATTCATCTGAAAATCAAAAGGTTATCTCTGGAGCTGCATTACCTGAAGATCAGGAATCTGTTATTTTATCATTGCGTCCGGCACGGCTCTCAGCTTATGTCGGCCAGGATGAAGTCGTCGAAACATTAAAAATAGCGATTCAGGCAGCTACTGAGCGGGGCGAACCCATCGATCATGTTTTATTTCACGGCCCGCCAGGTCTTGGAAAAACAACCCTGGCCCACATTATTGCCAATGAAACCCAAGGCAATCTTACGGTAACCTCCGGCCCGGCCCTTGAAAAAGGCGGCGATCTGGTGGGAATCCTCACCCATCTTGAAGAGGGTGACATTTTATTTATCGACGAGATTCACCGGACACCAAAAGCAGTTGAAGAATTTATGTATCCAGCCATGGAGGACTTCGCCATTGACTTCGTTTTTGACAAGGGTGTTCATGCGCGCAGCCACCGCTACCGGTTGAAGCGCTTTACGCTGGTCGGCGCGACGACACGCGTTGGGCTGCTTTCAGCGCCTCTGCGAGATCGTTTCGTTATTTTCAGGAGCCTTGATTTTTACAGTGAAAATAACCTCGTGAAAATTGCCAAGCGTTCCGCCAAATTGTTGAATGTGGATATCGATACCCAGGGCGCTCGCGAGCTTGCCAGACGCTCTCGCGGTACCCCTCGAATTGTCAACCGGCTTTTAAAGCGGGTCAGAGATTTTAGCCAGGTTCGGGCCGACGGGGTCATTAGTCGATCAACCGTAATGGGTGCTTTAGAATTAGAGGGGGTTGATGAAAAAGGCTTGACTGACCTCGACCGGCGCTATTTGAAA
>JASFTL010000472.1:0-3728 GCA_050053555.1 Desulfobacterales bacterium | reverse complement strand
TTGGTTTAAGTTGAACCACCTGTCGGCCTGATTTCAAGAATCAAAAATAATATTCAATTTGAAGCTTCAGTCCACACCCGGAATACCTATATTTTTTCCTGGAAACGATTGACGACCGCCCTGGCAATGGCGGCGGTTATTTTAGTGATTGTTTTGCAGCCGTATTTTGGACAGATTAAGAGCTTTGACCAAATTGGAGCTTTCGCTTTGGCCGAACATCTATCTTCTGACCTGGAAATGACATTTAAAGCGCAGGAGGTTGGCGATGCAACCGGTTGGTTTTCGGAGCGTTTGGGATTTCAAATTGCGATTCCCGGCCTTGAAGAGCAGGGATTTCAATTTGTGGGAGGCCGGGAATGTTTCCTCGGTAAAAAAAAAGCGGCCTACCTCTATTACCAAAAACAGGGAGAGAAAGTCTCTTTGTTCATCATCAATTACCGGGACCTGGACTTCCCTTTATCGCGGCATAAAACCTATATGGTCTATGACCAGGGCTATGAAATCAAGGTATGGATTCGGGGCAAGTTATGTTACGCCCTTGTGGAATAAGCATCCACCACCCCTTTGCTTGCTCAAATCCTTTGGCCTCAAACCGAAACGACCGGGTATCTACATCATGCGGCATCTAAGATTCTTTGCGGCAGGTGCATTTGAGCGTTTATGAAGTCATTTTCTTTTAATAGCTTCTAAGCAATGACTCGTCGTCTGCGGATCCATGTGATATTTTGCTTGACATACAACATATTGTATGAGATAAAAGATAACTGCACTATATGATAGGCTAAGTCGGAAAACCGGATCACCATGAGCTCTGACCAGAGTTGATCCTAAACGGATAATATCCATCCAATTTTTTGAATTGCAGCGATTTCCCTTTAGCCGTATCACGCCTTGTCAATTGAGTTAAATCCCTCACAGTTATACAACAATAGAAGGTTTATGTTTGGATAACCGGGGATTTCTTATTCTTAAATACGAGCAACACGGCAAAATTTATCTGCATTAAAATTCATTCTCTCAAATCAGGAGCAGCGCCATGGGCCAGAAAGGTAAATTTCTAGTCACAAACGAAGGCAGTTTTGATCTGGGCACTTACACCTGGGATGATCAGCTTTTTTCAGATATCATCATCCGGGAAAACCCGATTGATACCGATCAGGCCATGGGTATCAGCCGATCTTTGCGCGAAGAAATATCTAGACTGGAAATTAGCACCATCCCGGTCTCGTTTATTGAAAAAATGATTGAAGCCAAGCTAATGGAATACGGGCTGACCAAACCCTCACCGATTCGCCTGGACAAATCGATTTTCGTCAAAAACCGATTAAACCTTTCCGAAAACGCCAGGCGGGTCTTAAAAAGGCGCTATTTGAAAAAAAACCGCAACGGCAAGGTCATTGAAACCCCCGAGCAAATGTTCCGGCGAGTTGCACGCCATATCGCCAAAGCAGAAAAAAAATACGGCCACAACTCAACCAAACAGGCAGATCAGTGGGAGGAAATCTTTCATGAAATGATGATCGATAGTAAATTTCTGCCCAACTCTCCCACCCTCATGAACGCCGGACGCCGACTCGGTCAGCTGGCCGCCTGCTTTGTTTTACCGGTTGAAGACAGCATGGAGGGCATATTCGGGGCTTTGCACCATGCCGCCCTGATTCATAAATCCGGAGGCGGGACCGGTTTTGCGTTTTCACGGCTGCGACCGAAAAACAGCACCGTCGGCACAACCGGCGGTGTTGCTTCGGGGCCGGTGTCGTTTATGAAGATTTTCAACACTGCCACCGAGCAGGTCAAACAGGGCGGTACCCGCCGCGGGGCCAACATGGCAATTTTACGGGTGGACCACCCGGATATCATGGAATTCATTTATAGCAAAGAAAACAACAGCGAGCTCAACAATTTCAATATTTCGGTGGGCGTTTCCGATAAATTTATGGAAGCCGTTGCCAAAGAAGAAGAGTATGACCTGGTTGATCCCCGCGATGAGAGAAAAGTTGGCAGATTAAATGCAGCTGAAGTTTATCAAACGCTGGTGAAACAGGCCTGGAAAAACGGAGATCCGGGCATCATTTTTCTGGATCGCATTAACCAGGATAATCCTACGCCTCAGCTTGGTGATATCGAAAGCACCAATCCCTGCGGCGAACAGCCGCTGCTGCCCATGGAAGCCTGTAATCTGGGGTCGATCAACCTGGCCAAATTCGTGCTGGAAAACGGCGACGGCCCGGTGATCGATTATGAAGCATTGAAAGAAGTGATCATCTGGACGGTTCGTTTTTTAGATAACACCATCGACATGTCCAAATATCCGCTGCCGCAAATCGATGAAATGGTGCGCGGCAATCGCAAAATCGGTCTGGGGGTCATGGGATTCGCGGATATGCTTTTTCAGCTAAAAATTCCATATAACTCTGATGAAGCCCTGGAAACGGCTGAAAACGTGATGCGATTTATACAGGAAAATGCTCACGAAGCGTCCCAGAATCTGGCCGAAGAACGGGGGGTATTCCCCAATTGGGAAGAAAGTATATACAAAGATAAAGGCGTTCAACTGCGCAACGCCACCTGTACGACCATCGCCCCCACCGGCACCTTGAGCATCATCGCCGGCTGCTCCAGCGGTATCGAGCCCCTGTTCGCCCTTAGCTTTGTTCGCAATGTAATGGACAACGATAAACTGCTGGAAGTCAATCCATATTTTGAAGAGGTGGCCAATGACCGGCGCTTTTACAGCCGCGAATTGATGGATGAAATCGCAAAGAGAGGTAGCATTAAAAAAATCAAACAAATACCCAAGGATGTCCGCAGAATATTTGTCACCGCCCACGATGTATCACCGGACTGGCATATTCGCATGCAGGCGGCCTTTCAAAAATATACCGATAATGCCGTATCCAAGACCGTCAATCTGCCTCATGATGCCACCGTCAATGATGTGATGAAGGTTTATAATCTGGCCAACGAACTGGGATGCAAGGGCGTAACGATTTACAGAGACGGCAGCAAGGAAAACCAGGTTCTATCATTCTCTCAAAAAGATAAACTGAGGGACAAATTTTTGTCGGCCGTTAAAGAACGACCTGAAACCCTTGAGGGTTTCACCACCAAGATGAAAACCGGTTACGGCCATCTTTATGTGACCGTCACCGAATATGACGGCAAGCCTTTTGAGGTATTTGCCACCATCGGTAAATCCGGTCGCTCCACCACCGCCAAGACCGAGGCTATTGGTCGCCTGGCGTCTTTGGCGCTGCGGTCGGGTATCAAGGTAAATGAAATCGTACACCAGCTGAAAGGTATCGGCGGAGAGCATCCTGTTTTCCAAAATGGCGGCTTGGTGCTGTCCATCCCCGATGCCATCGCCCGGGTGCTGGAAAGAAGATATTTGTCCGGCGCTGCCGCCAGAGGTAATCACAAGACCCAATACAGCCTTCTGGGCGAAAAATGTCCGGAATGCGGTCAGACGGTCAGCTTTGAGGAAGGCTGTATTCTCTGTCACTTTTGTGGCTTCAATAAATGCGGCTAAACAAATTTTCCCTCCTATTAGAATGATGCTTTTTATAGAAGGTCTTGCTGAACACATTTACTTATTAAAAAACAGGTGTGAAGGTACCGCCGTGAGTCGGGACTCATCGAAAAAACTGCTCATTTGCGAATTGGAAACGAATATCACAATTTAAAAGGCGGAATCAGAAATGATTTCGCCTTATTGTTGGAGCTGTTAT
>JASFTL010000471.1:0-3731 GCA_050053555.1 Desulfobacterales bacterium | reverse complement strand
CCCCTAACGGGTCAGTATATGTCTGAGCTTGCCGCGTGATGGATCGAGGGCAAAAACTCCCCGACCCCTCAATTAATTGCTTTATTAAAAATAGTAGATAACGCCGAAGGGCACGGTACAAACCGATTCAAAAACGGAGCATACACGATAGTATTCGAGTATTTTGGATCGGTTTACAACAAAGCTCTTGGGTGTTAGATGCATTTTTAAGAGAGCTTTTAGAATGGCCATATCATCGGAATGAATATTGAACCCATCACCAGGACTATCAAATTCAGCGGCATTCCCAGTTTGAAGTAATCGCTGAAGCGATAGCCCCCGGGGCCATATACCAGTAAATTTGTTTGATAGCCGATCGGAGTGGCAAAACAAGCGCTGGCACCAAAGCAGACCGCGATGATAAACGGTTTGGGGTCAACTCCCAGACCCTGGGCGGCCGAAATCGCAATAGGCAGCAACAGGACCGCGGTAGCGTTGTTGGATAATACATGCGTGCTGATGCTGGTCAACAACATCAGACCGCTCAATACAAATACCGGCTTGGCCCCGCTAAAGAGGCTAAGAAATGCGCTGGCATAAAATTCAGAGGCACCTGTTTTTTGCAATGCGGCACTCAGTGCAATCGTGGCAATAATAATCAAAAGGACACGGCCGTCTATGGCCCGATAGGCGTCCCTCAGTTGCAGGCATCCGGTTAAAACCATTAGAAATGCAGCCGCCAGAGCACACACCATGATGTCCGCTATCCCCGTCGTTGCTGCCAGCACCATTCCACCGAATATGATAAAGGCCCGTCGTGCCAGTCTTTTGTAAACAATTTCGTGATGGACGTCTTCGACGATGATAAAATCCGTCTCGCCGCGCAGTCTGTCCAGCGATGATTCCGACAGACGAACCAACAGAATGTCGCCGATCTTCAAGCGGACATCTTTGACGTTTGGCTCGGCATAATGAAGCTCTCTGCGCTTAATGGCGATGATACGAATATCCGGATTGCGCCCCAAGCGGCTTGCGACCAGCCGTTCACCCACAAGCGACGATTGAGGCGGTATGATTAGCTCTACAATTAACGATTCCTTTTCTTCGAGTTCAAAATCCAGACCCTGCTCGGCCATCGGCAGTTCAATCAGATCATCGTGAAGAAGTTCAACCAGATCATTGGCCGACCCTTTCACCAGCAAAAGATCATCAGGAGCGATTTGAACCTGGTCCCTGTCCGGGTAAAATACATGGGAGTAGCGGATGAGCTCGAGTACTTCCATGCCCGGATATTTTTGTGAAAAATAGGTCTCCGGGTTTTCTCCGATGATCCGGCTGCCGCGCGGGATCTTCATCTCGGCCAGGTATCGACGATGCTCGTCGTCCTTTAACTCGCATACCGGACTGTGCATGCTCGGCATCAGCTTTGGTGCGGCAAGCATCAGAAAGAAAATACCCAGCACCGCAATAGGTAAGCCTAATACTGAAAGCTCAAACATGCCTAAAGACCCGAAGCCGGCGGCTGCACTCAAATCGCTGATAATGATATTGGTGGAAGTTCCAATCAGGGTGCAGGTGCCGGCTAAAATAGAGGCGTAAGAAATCGGAATTAAAAATTTAGACGGACTGAATTTTAGCTCGCAACTGAGACTTAAAATAATGGGAGTAAAAAGCACCACCACAGGGGTGTTGTTGATAAAAGCTGAAGCCGTGCCCACGATGATCAGGATCAAAAACATGGCCAGCGTGGCGCTACCCCGGGAGTATTCGGTGACCTTCTGACTGATAAATCCGACGGCTCCGGTGCGAATCATACCCTTGCTGATCAAAAACATGGCCCCCACGGTGATGACGGCCGGGCTCGCAAAGCCTGCGATGGCTTCAGCGGGTGTTAAAATTCCGATGAGGATCAAGACGACCATGATGCCGATCGATGTCAGGTCCACCGGCAACTTCTCGGTGATCAGCAAAAGCATCGCAATCACTAAAATAACGGACACCAGCCAGATGGCCATATCATCACCTCGCCCAAGGTTTTAATATTACGGAAACCTAAAGTGGCGGCACTTAGGTCATATAGTTTTTAACGTTTGTATAAATGCAATGTCTCGGTTAAGCATTAATCTTTATCTAAAAACGTGATTGTCAAATTCCAGTCTTTTAGATTTACCTGTAGATGATTTTTCGAAATGGATTGATAATGGATTGAAAATGTTATCCGCTATGCTCACAAAATATCTAAGATACCGAATCATGTAACGTAGGATAGGGGCGTGGAGTTGCCCCAAGGGCAGAAGGACAGCGTGTTCTTATTCACCAATGCTCAGCGGGAGGCACCCTGCGCGACGGGGCACGCGAGCTCGCAGAACCTGCAGGGCTTGGTGACCTCGCTGGGCTCTTCGATCCCCATGATGGAACCATCGAGTATTTCCACATCGGCATCGCGTTTGTCGTTCTCCTTCTTGCAGTACGGCCGTTCGTAGACCCCGCTGCGGAACGCATTTCGCGGACAGACCCGGTGGCAGGGCATGTCGCAGCCATTGCACGGGTCGAAATCGATCGGACCGGTTGGCTCGAGTTCCGCCTCCATGAAGATGCCGCGCAGACGGACACGCGTGCCAAACTCCGGTGTGACCAGCAGGTTGTGTTTGCCGATTATCCCCAGGCCGGCCAGGGCGGCGGAATCCTTGAGGAAAGCCCCCCCAAACTCGATCTGGTACGGCAGGGAAAGGGCGTTGATTCCAAGTTCTTCACCCAGCCAGATGCGGAGCTTTTTCGACTGGCTCCGCATCACACGGTTGCCGGGGGTAAAGCCCGGGACCTTCATGCTCCACCAATCAAGAGCAGGCTCGGATTCTGGATGGGCCAAAGCCCACACCAGCACGGATTTGTGCGCTTCGTTCCATTTCACGCCCTTGAATTTGAAGTAATTCGGCGATTCGCGATCGTATTGTTCATAGAACGGGGACTTGGCATAGATCTCATAAGATTTGGAAGCCTTCAGGTCAGCGATGCGCGCGATTCCCGCCAGCGACGCACCCAATTCCTCGGCTTTCGCTACGATAATATTCTCGATTTTCTTGGCGGCAGATTTCATGTACCTGGGTCCTTTCCACTGTAGATTCTAGTCATCAATGCGGTTACTTTGTATTGTCACCCGTAGGTTTTGCGTTCAGACTGATCAGCGCATCGGCCGCAACCACCCCCTGACCCTCAGCTAAGAGCACCAGCGGGTTGATATCGAGCTCGACGATGGCAGACGGGTCCTTCTCTATCATGCCCGCGACCGCCAGGATGACATCAGCGGCGGCGTTCAGATCGGCCGGCGGCGCCCCCCTGAAACCGGTTAAGAGAGGGGCACACTTCAGCTGACCCAAAGCATGCAACACCTGCTCTCTGGTGGTCGGCATCAGGAGTGACACGCTGTCTTTCATGAGCTCCACCAGAATTCCACCGCCGCCGACCAGAAGACAGGGTCCGAATTGCGCATCACGGGCCACACCGACAATCAGCTCCGCCACGACGCCATCGACCATTTTCTCGATCAGGTAGGAGTCGCAGAGTCCCGACATTGCCTTCACCGCTGCCGACACTTCGTCCGCGCTGTTAAGGTCGAGTCGGATGCCTCCGGCTTCGGTTTTGT
Source organism: Desulfobacterales bacterium (assembly GCA_050053555.1). Classification (GTDB taxonomy): domain Bacteria; phylum Desulfobacterota; class Desulfobacteria; order Desulfobacterales; family JAHEIW01; genus JAHEIW01. The sequence goes on along the minus strand of JASFTL010000471.1, from coordinate 109 downwards.
GCGCGACGCCCAATGCCTTGACGACGACCGGATAGCCCAACTCGCCGGCGGCCGAAGCAGCCTCCGCAGCGCTGCGAACGACCCGCGCCGCAGGAACCGGTATGCCACT
>JASFTL010000470.1:0-3733 GCA_050053555.1 Desulfobacterales bacterium | reverse complement strand
TCATCGAGCTGAAAACATACCTGGCACTACTCAGGACGGAAGCCTTGCCGGACTTAAATCGGCTCGAACAGGCGTTTGCGGAATCCGACCGCCTAAAAAGGGCGTTCATGCTGCTGGAATATTTAGAAAAGTTAAAATCGGTCATTCTGTCCGATAAATCTTATGAAATTCGGCAGGATATCTATAAGAAGAGACACATTACGATCGATATCCCTTCCATGTATGGAAGTTACCACGAGATGAAATTTGACTGCCTGGGACTTTCATTTCGAATCGAAGTGATGGTGAATGTTCTGTTAGAAGAGCTGGTAGAGAAAATCGATCTCAGCCTCATTACCAAAGCCACCTTTCATGAAATATACAGTTTGTTAAGGCTTTTTGACAAGGCATTGAAACTGGACGGGATATCATCGGTAGAATTCGAACGTCAGCTTGAGTTTCTCGCTCATTCTCTGGAAGTCAAAGGATTTACTTTAACCCAGTATCTGGATATTTTTAAAGGATTTGCCCAGGCCGTTAAAAACATAATCACTGACTACTTTAACAACATTCACGGCCAGAATTTGAGCCGAATACTATCTCAAATTCCGATGGATAGCCTGTTGCCGAAATTTGTGCCCCAGTTCGAATCCATCGACCGCGAAAGGTTGCAATATCGGATTTCGGAAATATTTTTCCGCGACCGTATTGCGTTAACGCTCGGTTTGCAGCAGCTTGATTTGTTTTTAAGCCGGATTCTCAGCACGCTCTTTACGCAGTCATACAAGTTGCCGAAAGATAAACTTCAACGGCTGCTGCTCTATGACCCCCAAAATGCCATTACGCCGATTGACTCATCTCTTGCCCGACTGACCGGAATCATTTATGTGGGCAACAAAGGGCTCAACATGATCAGGCTAAAACGCTTCGGCTATCCGATACCGCCGGGCTTTATCATTACGACGGAAGTATTTCAATGCCGGGAGATTATTGAAAGCTATCCTCCGGCCGAACAAAATTTCAAAGACCAAGTTATCCAAAACATTTCCGCCCTGGAAAAAGCCACCGGTAAGCGCTTCGGGGACGCCCAAAACCCTCTGCTGCTATCGGTGCGCAGCGGTTCTTCAATATCCCAGCCCGGTATGATGGATACGCTGCTGGATGTCGGCAATAATGAAGAAATTACGGAAGGTATTGCAAAGAAAACAGGCAATACCTGGTTTGCCTGGGATAATTACCGCAGGTTTTTACAGAGCTACGGCATGTCTTTTGGCCTGGAACGAGATGACTTTGATGCGATTATCAACGAGTCCAAACAACAGCTGGGAATTCCGCTAAAAAAAGATTTCACCGGGCAGCAGATGCGTGAAGTTGCGCTGCGGTATAAAGATCTGATCCGGGAAAACGGCATTGAGCTGGTTGAAACGCCTTACGAGCAGCTGCACCTGGCCATTAAAGGAGTTTTGGCCTCCTGGGAATCTCCAAAGGCGATGACATATCGCAGAATTATCGGGATTTCGGAGGACTGGGGCACGGCTGTTACCGTACAATCCATGGTTTATGGTAATATTTCTCAGCAGTCGGGCACCGGGGTCGTTTTTACCCATAATCCCAGGTGGTCCGGCGATACATTAAAACTGTGGGGAGACTTTACCATCGGCAACCAGGGAGAGGATGTCGTCGCCGGACTGGTTAAAACGATGCCGATTTCGATTTTTCAGCAGGAAATCGAAATGCGGGAAACCGATATTACCCTGGAGACCCATTTCCCGGAAATTTACCGGGCATTAAAAGACTGGGCGCATAATCTAATTGATGAAAAAGGCTGGAGCCCTCAAGAAATTGAGTTTACCTTCGAAGGGCCATCAACTGAAGACTTGTATTTGCTCCAGACTCGAGATATGGCGATTCGCGAACGCACGAAAGTATTGACTTTCGATTTTGACAAAGACTCCCGGGCGGCATATCTGGGTCATGGAATCGGAGTCAGTGGCGGTGCCATGAGCGGCCGTCTGGTTTTTACGCTGGAAGAGATCGAAAAATGGCGGGATATGGATCCCGCTGCCAATTTGATACTTGCCCGTAACGATACGGTTCCGGATGATATCCAGGAAATTCATGCCGCTGATGGTTTATTGACTGCCCGAGGCGGACTGACCTCTCATGCGGCAGTTGTCGCGCATCGTCTGGGCAAAACCTGCGTTGTGAGCTGCACAAATCTGGACTGCAATGAAAAAGAAAAATACTGTGCATTTCATCAGACGAAAATTAAATCCGGTGAACACATCAGTATTGATGGGCAGGAAGGTTCGGTTCACCAGGGTTTGGTCAAGGTTAAAGAAACCTAAATTAGCTCATAGCTTATAGCTGATGGCTCATCGTTTGTTCCTTAAGATTGCTTTGCCTCTGACTATGAGATACGTGCTTTGAGCTATAAGCTAATATAGTTTAAGAAAGGAGTAATCACAATATGGGTATGGCTGCCTCGCATCAAAACAGTAAAAGATTGGGTATAAACGGCTTTGGGCGTATCGGTAAACTGACGCTATGGCACCATGTCGGCCGGAAATTTTATGATGATATTATCGTCAATATCGGACGGCAACCCGGCTCCTCCCTGCAGGACATTGCCCATTACGTTGAGCGTGATTCAACTTACGGCTGGCTGCATGGTTACCTTCATGGCCATAGCGCCGAACCGGTCGTTACCGATGTGGATGAGGATAGCGGCTCGATGCGTGTCGATGGGGTTAATGTACGTTTTCTGCGATCGCATCGCAATCCGGCTGAGATTGGATGGCGCAATCACGGTGTTCGGCTGGTGGTTGACACGACCGGTCATTTTCTGGATCCGGAATTGGAACCCGATCATCCCGGGGGTGCCCTGAGAGGGCATTTTGAGGCTGGAGCTGAAAAAGTGATTGTATCCGCTCCGTTTAAACTTAAGGATAAGGGCACTTCCGGCCCGCCGGATGCGGTGACCACTGTGATGGGTATTAATGAAAATGATTACGACCCCAGACGCCATAGGGCTATTTCAAATGCTTCCTGTACGACGACCTGTCTGGCTCACATGATGAAACCGTTGATCAACGCCTTCGGCTCCAAAAAGATTATGTCGGCATCCATGGCCACGGTCCACGCAGCCACCGGATCTCAGGAGGTTCTGGATCGGCTTCCAAAAACGGGGAAGACCGATCTTCGAAAAAATAGAAGCATTATGAACAATATCATTCTCACCACCACCGGGGCTGCCAATGCTTTGCGGTTGGTGATTCCGGAGATGGAAGAGATCCCCTTCATTGCTGAATCCGTCCGCATCCCGGTTACGACCGGATCCTTGATTATTTTAGTCGTTAATTTTCAAGAAGAACCGAGCGGCTCATTTATCACCCGGGATACGATTAATGACATATTTAATGCCGCCGCCTCGGAAAGCCATAAGGGGTACCTGCACTACACGAACAAACAAAATGTTTCCTGTGATATTATCGGGATGCCGCGGGTTGCCGCTATAATTGAAGGTTATGAGACCCACACCCGTACAGCAGAGGCGACCATTGATTTGCAAAATGTTCCGGGAATCGAAAAAGAAGCTTTGGCCAATTCCCAAAACAACTCTATTCGGATGCCCGTAACCCAGGCGGTTATTTACGGATGGTACGATAACGAGATGGGAAGCTATGTTAATATGCTGGGGGATCGGACGGTAACCATCGCAGAAAACATGTAGAAGCCGTCTCAAAAATGTCTT
>JASFTL010000469.1:0-3743 GCA_050053555.1 Desulfobacterales bacterium | reverse complement strand
TTCGCTAAATTCATTGGGCTGCTTATGGACAGAAAGTCCAGCTTCACACTCTTTTTGGTTTGCCTGGTTGCCGCGGCAATTCTTCTATATCCTTTCTTTGCATCCACTTGTCTGGCAAAAAACGTCAGCCTGGGTTGGGACGCCAACCCGGAACCCGACCTGGAAGGGTACACCATCTATCGCAATGTGGGTTCACCAGGCCCGCCCTACCAGTTTTCAAGTACCTTGCCGGAAGATGACCTTTCGAATCCGCTCGCCCCGGTGGTTACCCTGACCGGACTGAGGGAAAACATCGAATATTTTATTGCGGTGACCGCCTATGATACCGAGGGAAACGAAAGTCATTTTTCCGATCAAATTTGTGTGGAAATCGTAGATTCTGTAATTGAAAACTGCAGTGCAAGTCTAATCGGTTACAACAGCTCAAGCAAAAGCGGCGGTGGCAGTGGAGTTTTTGCATGTTTTATTAACAGCACCGCCGGCGATTTGAATCATGCTGCTCTGCTCGGAGAGATACTTGTTTTTGGTTTCCTGGTGTTGGGAGCTTTAATATTTATGAGACTAGCTGTCGGGATTAAGAGACGCTTCCAAACTAGGCTCTATACAAAGTTTCAAGCTTGAGGAAGTTCACAGCTTGCGGGGTTAGAGGCTGAAAAGCTGTAAGGCATGCTTGCCAGAAGGCTCGGAGTACCAATAGGACACAGATCAACACAGATGCATACAGATCAAAAAAGTTAAAATAAAATCAATCTGTGAAGATCTGTGAAAATCCGTGTCCCATATTTAAATCAGGCGATAAATAGCTTTCATAACTGGTAACCTTGCTAGGTTATCCAGTTCCACTATTTGTGAAAACTATTTCATAATATTTAAGCGCGGCTTTTATTGCAGGCCATGGCGATAAATGGGTTTTGCAGTTGCCGAATGATCAATCGATTTAATTATCTATATTAATTTTAATAAGATACAATCTTTTTTCCCGCCTGAAAATCATCCTCTGCTCCATCATATCTGATCAATTTATTTGAATGGCATATTCTTTGCTGTATGACTTTTAGCCAAGTTCAAGTCCGCCGGAACACGATCCCATTGCCGGCATTTTATTTAAAAACCAATAAATAATATGAGAGCTTAAGAAATGTACCTTGACCATTACAATTTAAAAGACAAACCATTTAACATCAGTCCGGATTCCAGATTTCTCTGGCTCAGCGAAAAGCATAAGGAAGCCCTGGCCAGCCTGAAATACGGCGTTATGGAGAACAAGGGATTTTTGGTTCTGACCGGCGATATCGGCACCGGGAAAACCCTTTTGATAAACTCCCTTATCAAGCTAACCGAGGTGAAAGCCCTGATTGCAACCATTCCGGATCCGGATCTGGAAATCATGGACTTTTTTAATCTCCTTTCTGATGAATTTAACATGAACAAAGTTTTCACCAGCAAAGGAGAGTTCTTGATCGAATTCAAAAAATTTCTGCTTGAATCTTATGCCTCCGATAAAATGGTATTGCTCATTATTGATGAGGCTCAACGGCTGAATCATGTGCTGCTCGAGCAAATTCGACTGCTGTCTAATATTGAACTGGATAACCACAAGCTGCTAAATATTTTCTTTGTCGGACAGAGTGAATTCAATCAATTGATTCGAGATGATAGAAATAATGCGGTCAGGCAAAGAATAAGCGTAAACTATCAGCTGGAACCGCTTTCAAAGCCGGAAACTGTGGATTATATTCAGCATCGGCTTAAAATGGCAGGTACTAACGAAGAAATTTTCAAAACGGATGCCGCCCGGGAGGTTTTTAATTTTTCCCGCGGCTACCCGAGACTCATCAATGTTATCTGTGATCATGCGCTGGTGACCGGCTATTCCAAAGGATTGAAAAAAATAGATGCCGGTGTGGTCAAAGAGTGTGCCAAGGAACTTAAGATCCCGATCGGTATGGAAAAAACTCAAAAAGAGCAACCCTATGTGGGTCCGACCCAACCCAAACCGGAGCCGGCTGTCCCCTCGCTAAAACAACTAACTGGTTTTATGTACGGGGCTGCGTTCATTATCGTGCTGTTTACTGCCTTTATCGGCTATCAGATTTACGGTTCCTTGACGGAGAGTTCCGCCCGCTGGAAGCCGGACGATTTTGCACCCAAAACAAATTACCGACTGCTTGAGGAACAAAGAGAAGAATTTAAGACTGAAATTGAAAAGGAAACGACAACTAACGAAGATGATTCGAGCGGAAACAACACCTCGCAGCCCGCAGAGGAAATCAATAAAAATGAAGTGGCGGCTCTATCTATAGAGGACAGTAAAATAGAGACAGCGAATGCAGAAAGCAGTCCAAAAAGTGATTTAATGAATAGAAAGGCCTCAGATTATGCCGGGGATCAAAAGTCGATCATTTATTTTGAACTGAATTCTAATGAACTTACTGAAAAAGCATATGAAACCCTAAACAGCATCGTCAAATATACGGCCGCGCGCCCTGATCTGAAAATTGCCGTTGAAGGCTTTACGGATTCACAAGGAGACCCTTCATACAACAAGCAACTCTCTAAATACCGGGCCGATATGGTCAAAAGCTACCTCATCGGCCAGGGTGTTTCCGCCTCACGAATCGATGCCTTTGGACGGGGGGCTAAGAAACCGCTCAAAAGCAATAAGTCACCAGAAGGCAGAAAACAGAACCGCCGGGTTGAAATCAAAATTCGTTCCGAATAGCCGGAACCATTTAATGCATCTGATCTGTTTTTCTGACATTAAACCGGGCAATCTGATACGCTGGTGTTAAATTCATTTAATCCTGAAGGCTTATTTGCATTAGTACCTATCTGCTACCGTTTGGATAAAGTATTATAAAAAATCATCCACATGCCGTATTGCGGCAGAGAAATGTTTTAAATAGAATATCTGAAAAATTCAGTAAAATGCAGTCTGCCGGGCTATTTGGCCCGCTATGCTGTGTGAAGTATTAGAAGCGGTTTTATACACCCCTCCCTTATGGCCGATATCGGAAGTCCGTCTTAGAAAACATGCCCGCACTGCAATGCCCAATTCGCAGGACACCTGATTGCGATATAAATTACAGGCTTTGCCCTGATGAAATTGGCTCCGTCCCGGTTGAATAAGCTTTGCATTCAGCTGGATAAACATTTCATTGGGCAGGCGTTTAACGGAGTAGAGATTTAACTGGATAAACATTCCACTGGGTAAATATTTAACCCTGAACCATCTTCCGGGGCTACCCCGGTTAAATTCGCTACGCTCGTTTTCTACGAAAAATTTAACAGGGCACAGCAGGGCAGGCGGGGCAAGTCAGGCGTCATGTTTAAGGAAAAAGGGGGAAGTTGAAATGAAATCGATTGACAGAATAGATCAGCAGCCAACCGCCGTTGATCAGCCTTCTCTCAGGCTCAGAAATGTGTTTCAAGACCGGCGGAGTGGAAAGGACCGGCGAATAGGGGTCACCTATATGGATCCTGCGCTGGATAGAAGAAAAGGCGAGCGTCGCCAGAACAGCAGACGGGAAAAAGACCGGCGAATGATTGTCATCGATATGGATGCTAAATCGGATAGAAGAAAAGGCGAGCGCCGCAAGAAGATTGCGTGGCGTATTAGATGATGAAAATCAGCGCCAGAATTGAGGCGTCTTTCAAAATGAATGTGACCTTGGGGACGATGGTAAAAGTATGATGTTGCTTTAAAGATCGAGGCAGTTTGTTCGTTTTGCGGCTTTTATTTT
>JASFTL010000468.1:0-3751 GCA_050053555.1 Desulfobacterales bacterium | reverse complement strand
GTCTGTTCGGGCTTCATCTAACCGTACGGTCTTCAAGCGCACAGATAGATAATGCCCTGACTTGGATTTTAGATAAGATCGCTTTTCATGCAGAAGGGATTCATGTCCATGCCGAAGATATATCCACTATTTTCAAATTGGAGGGGCTTCCATTTATTCCGAGTCGACCAGATATGTTTTTGACAGGTGCGGCTCTATTTCTATCCACCATATTTGGCCGCGAAAATGATCCGGATATTTTGACTTTATACCAATGGCTAATTTCAGAAGGGGTAAAAAATCAAGGCCGGTGGTTTGATGAGGCGTCTTCCAATAATGTTTTGCGCGCAATGGTGGTGCATCCTGTATTTTCTAAAGATAAAGCCACAGCCTTGGCAGCGGGGCATCTTGCTGATCTGCAGACAGACGCGGGCACCTGGGATCATGATTTGCCGTTTTATCAAATTCTAAACGCGCTGGCGCATTTGGATTTACATCAGGCAGAAACCCAACTTGAAAAGGCCTTTGAGCGATTGTTTAAAATTCAAAATAGCGATGGTACCTGGAGTCAGTCTGAGCCCGAGTGGAATACCTTTCTGGCAATTCATGCACTCAAAAATAAGGGATTTTTGTGATTAGTTTACAAAGCCGTTGGGTGGGAGCATATGGTTTAAAGAGCCTTTACAACAACAAGTGTCAAATCGTCTTCAGGTTTAGATGCCTTCAAAAATTTTTTAATTTTGCTTATAATGGCCTCCATGATTTCATTAGCACTGGCCGCCGAATTATTTCGAATGATATCGTAAACAGCCGTTCGACCAAACATCTGACCACTTTTATTGCGGGCTTCCCAAACGCCATCAGTGGCCAATACAACGATATTTCCCACTGAAAAATTTTCTTTCTGATTTTTTTCATATTGGAAGTGCATATCAACACCGAGCGCCATACCAGCCCCCTGAAGCTCAGAAAAATCATCCGTTACCGGATCATACAAGATAGCCGGATCATGTCCAGCACGCACCCATTCAAGAATTTGTGTAGCGGGATCTACAAGTAGATAAAACAAGGTGACGAATTGTCCATAATCTGCAAGGTCTCCAGCCAATTGGCAGTTTACATCGGTTATAATCTGCGAAATAGACCCTGGCAAAGCAAGGCGTTGGCGTAGCGCAGATCGTACACTTGTCATAATCAAGGCCGAGGAAATTCCATGTCCGGCAGCATCACTCACAATCACGCCCAATTTTTCGCTATGTTCATCTTTAAGCTTAATAAAATCAAAATACTCTCCGCCGGTTTCATCGCAATAAATACTTTTACCGGTAACTTCCAATCCTTTGATCTTGGGATTAGCTTTTGGCAAAAGTATCTGCTGAATCTCTCTGGCTAATTCAAGCGAATGGCGCAGTCCATCCCGCTCTCGCTCTCTTTTCCGCAAAGCCTCTTCAGCCAATATCAATGCGGTGATGTCTTCATGGCTTACCACCACTCGAATTGGTTCTTTCTCGGCTACCCGAATGCTCCTTAGGTAGAAAAAATGACGACCGTTCGGTCCATGACAGGGGTAATCATATAAAAATTCCTTTGTTTCTCCCTTGATCACGGATCGAATACCAGCAGCGACACTATGAGCATCTTTTGCATCTTTGCCGACAGTCGCATCACACAGCTCCAGATAGTTCACACCGATGGAATCATTTGGGCCTTTCATGTTATTTGCGGTTGCAAAATTTCTCCAAGCCTCATTGGTCTCAAGAATTACCCCATTTTCATCTAAAATCGTTATGTTGGCAGAAAGGGAATTTAAAATCTTTTTTGCCAATGTGTCGGAAAAGTCTATGATTGCTTTTGGACAACTGTCGTCAGTTTGTCTATTTTTCATCGTCTTTCCTGTGTAAAATTGATGTTGCGCGAACGCAACATGTCTGCAAACAATTGCTTATAGATTCATATTTTCGAGCAACTGATCATTTTTTAATGCTTCTGATAAAGACCAAAGTTGCATTGCAGTATAGAAAAATGGCAATAGCAGTGTCAATACAGGAGCAACACCTGTAACCTATTAAGTTTAGCTTGGTTTCAAACGTTGCATATCCAAATCATTGCACTTATATTGGTAAACATTATATCTGTTATGAAATATGACTCCACCTGTATTTCTGATGTTATGCAAATAGCTCAATAACAATTGATGTAATTTAATCCAAGATGTCAGTAGGGGTTAAAACCAAACGATTCTAAAGATCCCTGCAATATCAGTTTGTTGTGCAATAATTTGATTTATAAAAAATCTAAAAGGAGGCCATGCTATGTTTAATTATCCTTATGTTATTGAGTTGCTGTCACCGAAAAGATCGACTGACAATCAAATTGAGGCCTTCCTAGATAGATTTGCTGAGCGGTATCGGAGGGTTATTGATGCGGGGTGCGGCGTATCCATACCCGATAACCCAATGGGACAGCCACGGTTAGGTGCTCTGGAGAGTTTCGATCTAAGAGACCTTTCAGTCGATTCCGATAAGGTCGTGATGAATTTGAACACTTTCCATTCAAAGGGCGAGCTTGATAAGCTGCTGCAAAAAGCCGCTGAAGCAAACTTAAAATATATCCTTGTTATCAGAGGAGACGGCGGACCGCAGTTGCCCAAACTTGAAGCTAAGTCCATCGGTGGTAAACGAAGCGTAGCCACCTCTATTGATTTGATTCGATATATCAACAGGGAATATCCAGACCAATTCATAACGGGTGCAGCCTTTAATCCTTATAACCCAATGCCTTTTGAGTTAGATCGAATGAAACAAAAGATAGACGCTGGCGCAAAATATGCGGTTACCCAACCGATTATCGGAAAAGACAAAAGCGTTGACATGTTAACAGATCTTGACATTACAATCGTTGTTGAGGCTTGGATGTCGGAAAATATCGATCTTCTTTATAGAAGTGTTGGAAAAAAGAAGGATGAAAAGGCCGAAAACTATGATCCTATCGAAAACTTAAAAGCACTCCACACATTTTACCCGGAATGCAGTGTTTATCTGTCAATGCTCAGTTTTAAGCAGGATTGGCAAGATATTTTGCCGAGAATTTGAATATAAAACAATTTTTTCATATAATGGTACAAGAGTCCCAGTAAGTATCCCATAAACCTGGAATTATGTATGCGAAGCGGAGTAGTCATCAACATCCGCTGCAGTTGGGATTGCATTCATGCAAGAGACACCAATAGCGCGTATCATTAATCTTTGCCGCAAGATTGACGAGATCGCGTGCGATGTTTACGCGAAGCTGGCCGATCTTTCTGTGGAGCCTGATCTGTCAAAATTCTGGCGGGATATGTCCAAAGAAGAGGCAAAACATATCTCATTTTGGAGGCGAACGGAGCAGGTTAAAGTGTTCTCAGGTATGCCCGATATTTTTGAGAATTCAGACAAGGTGATTTTGGAACTGGAAAAGGCTTTATCCCGCTCACAAGATCTTCTTCGTACGTGTGAAGAAGAATTTACGCTTTCAAAGGCATTCACTCTTGCTTACCGCATGGAATTTTATCTTCTCCACCCCGCATTTAAAATGCTTTTCAATCTCCTTCGTCCTTTGGCAGACGGTGAGAGCCCCGAAGACGAGTATGAATCGCATATTGTCAGATTCATCGATATGTTCTCCAAACATGGCGATGTGACCCCCGAACTTGAGCTACTGGTTGAGACGCTTCAACGGCTTTGGAAAGAAAACAAAAAACTGGCTTTACAAGCTACCCGTGATGATCTCACCG
>JASFTL010000467.1:0-3751 GCA_050053555.1 Desulfobacterales bacterium | reverse complement strand
AATCGGAGAGCAAGAGGTGTCTGATCTGACCAAAAAGGATATGGTCAACAACCTGGGCTTTGTGTCTCAGAACCCGTTCATCTTCGACGGAACTATTGAAGAAAACATCCTATACTCCTGCCGAGCCAAAATTGACGGAAACGGTCAGGAAGAGGAAGCACTTCCAAACCTGGATGATATTATTGCAGTGCTCCAACAAACCGGCATTTTTGTGGATGTATTGCGATTCGGTCTGGACACCATTTTGGCCCATGATCAGCAAAAGGAATTGGTCGAAGTGCTCATCCGTATTCGTGAAAACTTTCAGCGCGATTTCGGAGATGAACTGGCGGACTACGTCGAATTTTTCGATGAAAATCAATACCTCAATTACTCCAGCGTGGCCGAGAATTTAATTTTCGGCACTCCCAACAAGGATACGTTCAGCACCACACGGTTGCCAAAAAATGAATATTTTTTAGATTTTTTAAACCGGGCGGATTTGACCCGGCCGCTGCTCACTCTGGGAACAGAATTGGCCAGACAAACCGTGGATATCCTGGGCAAACTTCCACCGGATGCCATTTTTTTCGAGCAAAGCCCCATTGGACCGGATGAATTAGATGAATTTAAAGTATTGGCCGAGCGTTTAAAGCGCATGAAACTGCATGAATTGGCTGATGCGGACCGCGAAAAACTCCTGGAACTCGCATTGCGGTTTGTGCCGGGAGTTCATAAAATGGTCGCCTTGCCGTCGATATTGGAAAATCTAATTTTAGAGGGCCGGGCTTTGTTCCGCGAAAAGATCTCAGCCGATGATCCTGGCGCGGTGACCTTCTACCAACAGACGGAATATATCCATTCCCAAACCATATTGAACAATATCTTTTTCGGCAAAACCAAAGAGACCCACCCAGATGCCCAGGAGAAGATCTATCGGAGCATTAACCAGCTTTTGATCGAAGAGGATCTTTTGGAGACCATCATCAAAATCGGGATGTATTTCCAGGTGGGCAGCAAGGGTGACAAGCTATCCGGTGGACAACGGCAGAAACTGGCAATTGCCCGGGCATTCATGAAGAATCCGAAGATTTTGATTATGGACGAAGCCACATCAGCGCTGGATAACAAGTCGCAAGCTCGCATTCAAAATCTACTGGAAACGCGTTGGAAGAAAAAAAGTACAGTCATTTCGGTGGTCCACCGCCTGGATACAATTAAAAACTATGATCGCGTGGCCGTCATGAAGGCCGGTAAGATCCTTGAAATGGGAACCTATGACGAACTGATGGCCCGGAAAGGAACGCTGTATGAACTCGTCGGAAAAAAATAAAGGCGGCCCCTCCAGCGAGTTGGAAGAAAATCTGGAGATTTTGAGAGAAACCTACTTTTTCTCCGGACTGCCTCTTGAAACGCTGAAAGTTTTTGCTTATCTTTGCACCAGAGTCACATTTAAACAGGGAGAGTATATCTTTCGTCAGAATGAAGACGACGGTCGGGCGTTTTACATCATCAGCGGAAAAGCCAGATTGGAACGCGCAGACAACAGCACTGTCAAAGAAATTAGAGACTGCAGTACCGGTGAGTTTCTAGGCGGTTTGACGCTGCTCGGTGAGATCCGCCGGCTATTTTCCCTGAAAGCGGTGCAGGATACCGTCTGTCTTATACTTAACCGGGATAAATTTTCGAAAGCCATTGAACAGTTTCCGGATATCATGCCTCGAATTTTCAAAGCGGTCGCTAAGAATATCGACGCCTGGGAGGCACGATTTTTGGCCGACCGCGCCGATTTGTGTGGAGAATGTATGGTCAATTTAGGCGTCAGCCTGATTTGAACCAAAAAAAAATCTTTTCAAGCGAGGTTTTTTTGGGATACAATGAGAGTCGATCCGGAAGCAGAGGCGTCAACGCCTCGAAAATAAAACGTCATGGCGAAAAACAAAGTATCATTTAAACTAAAAAGCAAATTGTCTGAATTGGACGCTTTGTGCCAAAATTTGGAAGAATTTGGTCAATCCTGCGGCCTGTCCAAAAAGTGCATATTTGAAGCCAACCTGGCACTTGATGAACTGTTCACCAACATTATTTCTTATGGGTTTAACGATAAAAACGAACACACGATCCAGATAACGATATCTGTCCAGAATGACGAACTGGTCGTTCACATTGAAGATGATGGCATCCCCTTTAATCCCACAAAGGTAGAGTCACCGGATCTGGAATGCACCATTGATGAGTGCAGAATCGGGGGTCTGGGTATCCATCTCGCTAAAAATCTCATGGATGACGTATGTTATCAAAGATGCAAAGATAGAAATATCCTAACCCTAAGAAAAAATATAAAAGAAAATCGACCGCAAAAGAAAAAAGTTAAAGGTCGATCTTAAAGCATGTAATCTTTAAGAAAACTTTAGGCTTGGGCGAAATCATTTATTTATGGTTTTATATTTTAGTGTTCAGGGAGGACAGTAAATGGAAATTATCGAAGAAAGTCAAAGCGGAATCAATATCTATCGATTAAACGGTCGCCTCGATTCAAATACATCCCAAGGGTTTGAAAATAAGATTTTTCAGGCGATTGATAACGGTTCCAAAAGTATGATCATTGACTTTAAAAATCTTGATTACATTTCAAGCGCCGGGTTGCGCGTGATCTTAAAAGCGACCAAAGCCCTGAAGCGCGAAGATGGAACGATCATGCTGTGCGATATGCAGGATTATGTAAAGGAAGTTTTTGAAATCGCAGGATTTGATTCTTTTCTGCCGATTGTCGGAACCATGGATGATGCATTAAACGCCTTTTAACCACTCCGCGGTTCGAAGGACAAAATGAAAGGACCTACCCCAGACCGATTAAGCCACGCCTGCCGAGTTCCCGTATGAATTGGGTGACCGCCACCTCAGCCTCCCTGGGTTGCAACTGATGGGTTTCGGCAAATATTTGAACCAATTGGCGTACCGAGCGCTTGCCATCCAACAGATCCCAGACCGATGATCCCAAGGTGTCCAGCTGAAGCGTTTTCGTCTGTATCTGTTCTTCAGGCCCTCCGAATCGTTTAACCAAGGCGGCAAAAAACGGTCGGATGGTTACCGGATAATCGATAAGGACCTCACCGGTCTCCAAGCGATCTTCGCTAATCTTAACGTTTTTTACCGGAATTCGATCCAGCGCTTCAGCCCGGCTGATTGCCGGTCCCTTCGATTTTTTTTTAAATACTCTCATAATGGGAGCAAATCCTGTCCAACAATTCGGTGTCGAGGGGTTTCTTGCCTTCGGCACGCACGCCGAGGATACGGTTTTTTTCCTGCAGGTGCCAGATTCCGAGCCAATAATATGAAGACTTGTGTTTAAATCGTCCCAGCCACCGCTGCCAGTCAGTTTTTGGTGCAGAGCTCCATTCAGCCATATCACATCCATCGATACTCCCGGCAACCGGATCCGGCGTATTAAGACCGGCAACCGTCTTGGCAAGCTGCACCAAATCCTGTTCAGCCAACAAAATAGATGCCAATGCCCAGCGATGCAAACAAATGTGTTGACTGCCATTTGCAAAATCTAGCTCATATTTGCCGGCTTCAAATCGATAGCGTTTCAACTGATAGGTTTCCGGAACGATGGCGCGAATATCATAAGCGGCCCACAAAACCTGACCGTCTTGGCGGTGATCGCGAAAGGAATCCAGTACTTGCGACGAGATCCGGATATTCTCGGCCGAGCGCTTGTGAAAAAATTGAATCAGAGTGGCGTTACGGCAGTCTGGACAAAATAAAA
>JASFTL010000466.1:0-3754 GCA_050053555.1 Desulfobacterales bacterium | reverse complement strand
TAATCTGTTAAATAATGCGATGGCTGCCAATCCCGTATATTACCGCAGCGGTGATTTACAAAAAAACGAGCAAACCGGCAAGCTGTTAAGTGGTGACGTATAACTAAGAGAGTAACTGAAGCCGATGCGATCTATTGTATCTGTAGGGGATATGAAAATTGGGCAAGCAGAAGATTTGCTGGTAACCCATCCATTGGGTTGTTGTTTGGGCTTGACGGTCTACGATCCCACGACCCGGATCGGCGGCCTGCTGCATGCGATGTTGCCCTTATCAAAAATTAATATGATGAAAGCCGACATAAATCCCTATATGTTTGTGGATACCGGCGTTCAGGCGCTATTTGAGAAATTGTGTCAACAGGGTCTATTAAAGACCAATTGGGTTGTCAAAGCAGTCGGCTGCGGTAATCCCATGGGTGAAAAAGAGGTGTTCAAAATCGGTAAGCGGAACTATCACGTGCTCCAGGAGATACTTGTAAAAGATGGTATTCGCCTGGCGGCCGAAGATATCGGGGGCACCGCCAGTCGTTCGGTTCAGCTGGATCTGGCGACCGGACAGACGATTATCAACAGCCATGGTGCAAAGAGGGTTTTATGAGAGATACAAAATTAAACGAAATTTTGTCTAAGGTAAAATCGTTTCCCACAATGCCCGGGGCGGGGGCTAAAATGCTGTCGCTGCTCGAAGAACCCGATACCGCTATATCTGAAATTGAAGAGATTTTACGCTATGATCCGGGTTTGACCGCCAATGTTTTAAAGTTGGCAAACTCGGCCTATTTCGGCCTTCCGTCGAAAATCGGCTCCCTAAAACAGGCTGTGATTCTGCTCGGTCTTAAGCGTCTGATACAGTTGGTGGTTGCTACCTGTGTGAGTGCCGTGATGGATAAATCAGTTCCCGGCTATGATCTACCTCCGGGGAATCTATGGCGGCATTCAATTGCCGTATCGATTGCTGCCGATGCATTGGTGAAGGACAAAAAAATTGTCGGCGCTGAAGACGTTTTTACACCGGCACTTCTCCACGATATCGGCAAGCTGGTTTTAGGCGCTTTTGTTAAAGAGGAACTGGAGGCGATTGAAAGCATTGCCGCCAAAGGAGTGCCGTTTGTGGTTGCCGAGAATATGATTCTAGGTACGGACCATGCCGAAATTGGAGCGCAGATTTTAGCGAATTGGAATCTGCCGACAGAGGTCATCAACTCGGTTCGTTGGCATCATGATCCGGATTTGCCCGAAACACCTAACACACTGGTTGACGTGGTCTACCTGTCGAATTTGTTATGTCAAACAAATGATACCAACGGACAGAACGGGGGACAATCGATTGAATTATCACCTGCGGTTATTGATCGTTTGGGTTTTCAGTTGAGTCAATTTGAGGCCATCTCGAGTAAAGTATCCCGTTGGGTGAACGAATTATCGGAGGCCCTGTCATTTAGCTAGTATGCTTTAGATGGAAACGTATCTTTTAACGGTCAATAAAATCCTTGGCTTTGCAAAATCACGATTGACCAAGGCGATATTCGACATCTGAGGATTTTGAGGAATAATTCAATGCAGGCCAACAAAATCGCATCCGCTACTAAATCGTTTCCCGGCATGCCGGGCACAGCTTTGAAGCTGCTGGCAATGATTGATGATCCGGCGATGAGAGTGTCGCAGATTGAAAAAATCTTACGCCATGATCCGGGCCTGACCGCCAATGTGTTAAGGCTCGCAAACTCCGCCTATTTTGGGATTCCATCCAAAGTGGGCTCCATCAGACAGGCTGTCATATTACTTGGATTAAAGCGTTTGATTCAAATGGTAATTGCCGCCTGCGTCAGTGCGATAATGGACAAACCGGTTCCGGGCTATGATTTGCCGCCCGGTGAACTTTGGCGTCATTCCATTGCCGTTTCGGTTGCAGCCGAAGGCCTGGTAAAAGAGCTCAAAGTTGATGCTGCCGAGGAAATATTTACAGCGGCGCTTTTGCATGATGTTGGCAAATTGGTGCTGGGCGATTTTGTGAAGGATGATTTTAAGCAAATTGAAACCGCTCTATCGCAGGGGATCGCCTTCGAGATGGCCGAATCGATCGTTTTGGGAACCAATCATGCTGAAACCGGTGCCCAGATACTGACGAATTGGTCATTGCCGGCAGAAATCGTCAATGCGGTGCGATGGCACCATGCTCCCGAAAATGCTGATCTGACCAGTACGATGCTGGATATCGTCCACGTCGCTAATTTTATGAGCATGATGATCGGCATCGGCATCGGCAGAGACGGTCTTCAGCATCAACCGTCTGTTGCTGTGACCGAGCGTTTAGGGCTTGAACCATATCATCTAGAAAAGGTCGCCAGTCAGACGATGCAATGGGTCAATGAGTTATCGCAGATTTTAGGTCCAACTTAGTCGTCCGAACCGGTGGGGAGCAACAACCCAATAAACTAAAGGAATCATTATGTCAGATATCAATGCAATTATGAGTTTAGCGGGCCAAGCACTTATGACCCAGCAACAGGCCATCAGTGTCACCAGTCATAATATTGCCAATGTAAATACCCCTGGCTATTCGCGCCAGCAATTGAATATGACTACCAAAACACCTTTGGAATCTTCTGTCGGGCCGATGGGCAATGGTGTTACTGCCGTTAGCATCGAACGACTGTATGATCGGTTTTTGAGCGCTCAAATTAGCAATGAAAGCCAGGGCTTGGGACGATGGGATGCCCAGAAGGATGCCGTTGAAATGCTCGAAATAATTTTCAATGAAACCAACAGATCTGGATTGAGCCCGGCCATGAGCAAATTCTGGGATGCGTGGCAGGCACTGACCAACAACCCCAGCGGCACCACTGAACGGCAGATTTTGATCAGCGCCAGCCAGGTTTTAGCCAATACCTTTAATAGACTGGATTGGGATCTTAGCCAATCCCAGCTGAATCTGGACCTTGCCATTCAGGGTACGGTGGAAGATATCAATCGACTATCGGAACAGCTTGTCGATCTAAACCAAAAAATTTTATCTTCCGAAGCCGGATCCTTAAGCGCCAATGACTACCGTGACCAACGCGAACTGATATTAAAAGAACTCTCGAAATTGATTGACATCAATACCTTTGAGGACGCCAATGGTGCGGTTTCTGTACTTGTGGCCAACAGCAGGCCGCTTGTGAACGCAAACCAGTTCTGGCAGCTGTCAACCGAGATCAATGCTTCCGGGCTTCACGATGTGGTCTGGGTCGATCACAGTGGCAGCACCAGCAATATCACCAGCGATGTATCAGGAGGTAAATTGAAGGGATCGCTCGTGGTTCGCGATGCCATCATCACGGATTATATGGCCCGTCTGGACACGCTGGCAGGGACCTTAAGGACAGATGTCAATTTACTGCATCAAGGCGGTTTTGATCTGAACGGAATAGCAGGGGAAGCATTTTTTATTGGAACAGGCACGGCAGGTGATTTGGAAGTCAATCCGAATATTGTCAGCAACCTGAATTTAATTGCCGCGGCATCCGATCCACTGACCTTTCCGGGTGACAATCGCAACGCCATTGAAATTGCAAACTTACAACACCAATTGACCATGGGCGGCAACACGGCCACCTACAATGATTACTACAGCTCTATCGTTAGCGATGTCGGTAATGAAGTTTTAAAAGCGAATTCCTATTATAACCACCAATCGGATATGATGGCGCAGTTGGCGAATCAGCGAGAATCGGTTTCAGGCGTCTCATTGGATGAGGAGATGATCAATTTA
>JASFTL010000465.1:0-3764 GCA_050053555.1 Desulfobacterales bacterium | reverse complement strand
GTCAGCGCCGCCGCCAGCTGCCGCAATTTATAGACTTGTCGTTTTCCGGCTTGAATGGTCCTCCAGGGGTTTTGACTTGTCGTTTTCCGGCTTAATCTGGCACATTAAAGGTGTCGGGGCTTACATGGCAAATCGACACCCATAATTTCTCTGGCATCGTTTCCGGTCCTTAGGCTTCAAGGCAATGCTAAGGCCCTTCGGGCCTAAGGCTGACACCTGAAAACTGACACCTAAAAAGAAGGATATGGAAATAAACGAATTTGAAATACTCTCCGTTGGCGTGGATGTGGGAAGCTCAACCAGCCATCTGGCTTTTTCCAATCTGGTGCTTAAAAAAGACGAGCGCTCGGCGACCCGTCGTTTTAAAATTCAGGAACGAAACATCATTTATGAGGGCCGAATCATCAATACACCTTTATTGAACGATCGGACCCTTGATATCACCCAATTAACTGAATTTTTTAAAGAAGAATATCAACAGGCTGGAATCGATCCTGCTGACATCAAAACCGGTGCGGTTATTATCACCGGCGAATCCGCGCGCAAACAAAACGCAAAGCAAATCGCAGAAGCGCTATCCCATGATGCCGGAAAATTTGTGGCCGCCACAGCAGGACCTAATTTTGAAAGCCTGATCGCTGCGATGGGTTCCGGCGCAGCCGCGCGATCAAAGACCTATAACAAAACCATATTGTCCTGTGATATCGGCGGCGGAACATCAAATATCGCCGTATCCCAAAATGGAGAGACGCTATCGACAAGCTGTGTCGCAGTCGGAGGTCGCGTACTGGGTCTCAGCCCCGAAGGAAAAATCTGGCGCATCGATGAACCGGCTGTAAAGGTGATGCAGCATCTCGGGCTGAATTATAAAAAAGGAGATCAAATCTCAAGCGAGGATCTAAAAAGAATCGCACACACTTTCGCTGAAATTTTGATTGAGGTCATTACAGGTCCCGCAAAATCCCCTCTCGCCCGGCAGCTCATGCTGACCGCTGACCTGAATTTTCCAAGCCGCATTGATGAATATTCATTTTCCGGGGGAGTCGCCGAATTGATGTACGGAGGATTGAACCATTATGACGATATCGGCCAAATTCTGGCCGATCAAATTAATACATTAACCCCCCGCTTGAATTCCGCAGTCATTGAGCCTGCTAATAAAATCAGAGCAACTGTCATCGGTGCCGGTGCCTATTCATTATCAATTTCTGGTTCCTCGTGTTTCATGGATGATCAGATTCTGTTTCCGATCAGAAATGTGCCCATCATTCGGGTGGATGTCGACCGATCAAAATTGAGTTTTGAACATATTGTGGCGCAGATAAACGTCTCCTTCCAAAGATTTGATTTGGACGAAGGTGAAGATATCGTGGCATTATATTTCAAGGATCCGGTCATGGCATCTTATCCCCAGCTGGAATTGTTTGCCAGATCTATTGAAGCGGCACTGGCCAATTCAATTGAGAATAAAATACCGATTATTTTGATCTTTGAAACCGATATCGCCTGCGGCGTCGGAAATGTCATTCGTCGTGAAACGGATCTGAAAACGAATTTGCTGACCCTCGACGAGCTGAATCTAAAAGAAGGAGATTGGATCGATATTGGTGAACCTCTGGTGTCCGGTCAGGTATTTCCGGTTACTGTAAAATCGCTTGTTTTCCATGAAAATTAGGTTTTTATCCTGCGGATGGATGTTCCGGGGTCAGGGTGCTTTGTGATTAGCGAGGAGCTGCTCCTGTATCCGTCTGCTGATGGTCCTGGCGGCTTCTTGGGTATGGCCGGTAAGCGACGTCATCTTTTTTTCATCAAGACTGGCCTTGAATCCAACAGTCCAAATGGCAGATTTTAATTGCCCCAACCCCATCAGCGGCGAGGCCACGGCGCGAACACCCGGGATATATTCCTCATCATCAACCGCAAAGCCTTTTTCTTTAACTTGCTTCAATTCCTGGAAATAAAGGGTTGTATCGACGATGGAATTATCCGTAAACCGTGGCAGTCCTTTCGATTTGACGATCTTCAGCGCCTGCTCATCATCCATGGATGCCAGAAAGACCTTGCCCACGGCCCCGGCAAACATGGGAATGGTGGTACCGACCGGAGCTGTAATTTTAAGATCCTGACTTGATTCAACCATATCCATGATGGTCACATGATCCCAATTTAGAATCCCCAAAAAAACCGATGTCCGGGTCTTTTCCATCAGCTCTTCCAAGACCGGTCTTGCCGAGGTTTTCAGATCAACTTGGCCATAGGCCGAGCGGCCGATTTCGAGCAGCGTGAAGCCCAGTTTATATTTTTTTGTCAGCGGATCCCTCATGACGGCTCCCAGCTCCTCCAGGGCGGAGGTCATGCCATGGACCGTGCTTTTGGCCATCTTGAGGTTTTTTGCCAGTTCGCTGACGCCCAGACCTTTTCTGGCTGAAGAAATGGCGCTGAGGATTGCAAACGCTTTTTTTACGGAAGGCGCTCCATACTTTTTCATGATTATCGTTCCTTAGCTTTTGTTAAGGATACAATTGAATGTCAATATTTGTCAACATTTTTTTGTTCATCTCAATGAACGGCAACAAAATTCATACGATTTCTCCAGCTTTTATGCCCAGCGGTTTTTTCTTCTTAATTGACTTATAAATAACCAAATTTAGATTACCAAAAATGCGAAAAAGGCGATATTTTCGCTTGATAAATAAAACCGGTTATGTTATCCATTTTGTTATATATGGTTGTTCACAATGATGAACATAATTTGATGATCGATAAAAGACCTAAAGGAGATTAGCATGGCGACGAAAAAAGAAAGCCTGTCAACGGCTGAAAGCCTGCGAAAAACCCGGACATACGGTAAGTTTCGATGCCATAACCCCAGCTGCATGGAAAGGATACAGCCGGAAAAAGGCAACAAGACCGCCAAATGTCCGACATGCGGAATGGAATACCGGGTCCACTGGGTGAATCCCAACCTGCCCCGTATTCGCGGACCGGTATGGGAGGTCAACAAGAAATTGGCAGAGGAAAAATTAAAAGAAAAGGGGGTAACGTAATATGGCCTTAAACCGGAAGATCGCATACATTGATCTCACCTCGGGTGATATCCAGACCAAACCGATTCCGCTTGAGGTTCGCAAGAAGTTTTTGGGCGGAAGGGGATTGGATGCATATCTGCTTTATAACCATGCCAAGAAGGGCTGTGACCCGCTGGGTCCTGATAATCCCCTTTTGATCAGCGCCGGTATCCTGACGGCCACATGCGCTTCTGCCGCTGCCAGGGCGCATATTATGGCCAAATCACCCCTAACCGGAATGCTGGGCAGCACCAATATGGGAGGCTTTTTCGCACCGGAATTGGCCTGGGCGGGTTTTCACCACCTGGTTATCAAGGGTAAAGCCAAACATCCCGTCTATATCTATATCCACAACGGCGAAATCGAGATCAGGGAAGCCCGCGATATCTGGGGCAAATCCGTAACCGATGCCCAGTGGGACATTCGGGAGGACCTGGGCGATGAGGAAGTCAAGTGTTGCGTTTGTGGGCCGGCCGGAGAGAATTTGGTCAGGTTTGCCAACGTCATGACCGGAATCAAAAACTCCGGTGGCCGAACCGGGATGGGATGTGTCATGGGTTCCAAGAATCTCAAAGGTGTGGCCGCCCGCGGGACCATGGATATACAAATCGCCCACCCCACTGAAGCCCTGGAGTATAATAAACGCTTTATCGATCAAATCGTCAGCGCTAAGGTGAATCAGACCCAGGGGGTCCT
>JASFTL010000464.1:0-3780 GCA_050053555.1 Desulfobacterales bacterium | reverse complement strand
GGAGCGGTCATCGTCGGTCTGATTCTCAATTTCGGTCGAAGCTACCTTCCGGAGTTTGCTTTTTTGTTAACTTTTCTGCCGATGCTGCTGATCATAGCCTTCCGGCCACAAGGACTTTTCGGGAAGAAATGATGTCGGAAGCGAATGAACAAAAACTCAGTAAAAAAACACGCCGCATACTGTTTTACCTGGTTGTCGGTCTGCTGGTCGCAACGCTGCCCTTATGGGTATCGCGGTTTGGTTTGGCGCTGTCAACCCAGATTATGTATCTGAGCATTCTAGTCATGAGTTTCACGTTTATGGCCAGTCATGGCGGCCTATTGTCTCTGGCGCAGGTATCATTTTTCGGTATTGCTGGGTATACGCTTGGCATTCTGACCGTTAAGGCCAACATGCCGCTTCCTTATCCCTATCTACTTGGAATCCTTATGGCCGCTGTCGGTTCCGCCATATTAGGACTGATCGCCATTCGGGTTAGTGCGATTCCGTTTCTGATGATGACGCTGGCCTTCGCTGAAATCACTTATGGTACGGCTCGGCACTGGAGTTCTCTGACTAACGGCGACAACGGCATCAACGACATCCCCGATCTCGTACTTTTTGGAGCATCCTTCAGTGCGGCTAAGGAGCCGATCCGCTTTTACTACCTGGTCTTGGTAGTTTTTATTTTCTGTTTTTGGCTGCTTAACAAAATCACCCGCTCGCCTTTCGGCTTGGCGCACCAAGCCACCAAACAAAGTGCCACCCGACTAGAAGCACTGGGGTATCCGGTCTTTGCAATTAGATATTTTGCCTTCATAATATCAGGAATATGCGCCGGAATAGCCGGACTGCTGGGATCAACTTTCGAAGGAACGATTAACCCTCATTCGATCTGGTTCGGCACTATCATGTTCATGTTGATCGCGGCCATTTTGGGCGGAGTGAATAACTCGATCGGTCCAATTGTCGGAGTTACTATCGCCATTGTTCTGGAGAGATTTATTGAACCTTTGACGCAGCACTATCGAATTGTGGTTGGTGCAGTCTTTCTGTTTTCGATTCTGCTGGCTCGTCAGGGGATCATGGGTTTTCTCGAAAAAACAAGATTTTACCGCCGGGCACTGCACTTCTGCGGTCTCGACTGATGCAAAGACAACTTGCCCACCAGGTTTATTGCCGGGCTTATATGGCCGAACCTGGGAGTTCAACCACCACAAAGAACAAAAAAAGGAGGAACAAACGATGAGACCCTTTAAAACGATTTTGACGGGACTTTTGGTTATGGGCCTTCTGGCAGGCGGACCTTTTGCAGCGACGGCGGCCGAGGAGATACGTATCGCAGTCGCCGGGCCGCACACCGGTTTTGCGGCCGAGTTTGGGGCAGCTGAATACAAAGGCGCTGAGTTGGCCCTTGAGCAACTCAATGGAAAAATCGCCGGGCGGCCGGTCAAGTTGATCAAAACCGATACTGGCTGCGATGGCAGCCAGGCAGTTACAAAATTTCGCGATACCCTGTTGCGAGACAAGGTTCATGCTTTCATCGGCCCGGTTTGCGGTAATGAAGGCATGGCCATCGTTGACTGGGCCAAAGATTACCCGGATCTTCCAATCATCATCGCTTACTCAGCACCAGAGGATGTCACCATGCGCAAACGACAGTACAATGTCGTACGACCCGGCTGGACGGGAACCCAGACCAACTACTACCTGGGAGAATACGTCGTAAATGAGCTGGGCTGGAAGCGCATTATCATGATCGGCCAGGACTATTCGTTTCCATGGGGCCAAGCACACGGTTTTATCCGAGGCTTTTGTCGGGCAGGTGGTGAAAAATTTTTCAAGATTTGGCATCCGCCCAACACGGAAGATTACAGTTCCTACCTGTTGAAAGTCCGATCCATTGCAAAAGACTATGATGCCTTGGCAATGAACACCGCCGGTTCTGATGCAGTGGCACTATTCAAGCAGTTTTTTGAATTCGGACTTGACAAACAGCTAAAACTTTTTGGGTTTACAAACGCCTTGGACAGCACCTCACTTGAAACACTGGGGCCGAGAGCCATCGGGTTAATTTCGTGCATGCATTACGTCGAAGGACTCGAATACGCTGAGAAGGGAATGTTTTCGCAGGATGTCATTGATCGCTGGCTGAGCTTTAAGAAAGCCTACATGAAAAAGTATGACGAGGTTCCGCCGTGCGGAGCTGAACAAGGGTATGTTTGTTTAATGCTCTATAACAAAGCTGTGCTGGCGGTTGGTGGCGATATTGAGAACAAGAAAAAAGAGTTGGTAGATGCTCTGCACACTGCGGATCTGTCGGATTCCCCACGCGGACCCTTCAAGTTGGACGAGTATGGCCACGCCACCCAAAATGTATACATTCGTCAGGTACAAAAACACGACGGTCGCCTGGTCAATGTTCCGATAAAAATTTACAAGGATGTCAGCCAGTTTACGGCGTATGCGGACATGAAAGGCGAATATATGGCCCAGCCGCCTTCCAGCAGAGATTATCCGCCGGGTGATTGCGAAAAGTTGTGCGAAAACGGTCTGGGACCCTATCCGGACGGCCATTGTCCGGAATAATTGATTGCCTTGAAGAAAACAGAAACTGGTGGCTGGTTACCTGAATTATTTGAACCAGCCACCCTAACACAAACGTTCCGCTTTTCTGCTTTGTTTCATTTTCAAAGTCACAGCTAAGAGTTTTCATCTCAAATGTTGTGCTGCATTCAGGGTGAAGACCGATTTGTGCAGATGGATTAAGCTTTTTTGAGTATCCGATGATGAAGACATTAGGAGAAAGCCATGACATCATCTTCGAGCTGAAAGGGATTTCAAAGTCCTTTGATGGCCTTCAAGCGTTGGATAGCGTCGACTTGACTATTTACCACGGAGAGCGGCATGCTGTTATAGGACCCAACGGGGCTGGCAAGACAACGCTATTCAATGTCATCATCGGTGAGCTGGATCCGGACGCAGGAGAGGTCCACCTTTTTAAGCGGTTGTTGAATAAATACCCCACCCGCAAACGAATTCAGATGGGGCTAGGTCGTACTTATCAGATCACCAATTTGTTCCAAGAATTAACGGCTGAGGAAAACATATTTCTGGCAGTGAACGGCTCCCGCAAGAATGCTTTACGCCTATTCAAACCATGGCGACAAGAACGTGGTAAAGTGGATCAGATTGTGCGCATTGCCGAAAAGATTGGTTTTAAGAAAATCTATTTGCAGACACCTGTAAAAGAGCTCTCATATGGCGATCAGCGCAAACTTGATCTTTCCCTGGCTATTGCTGGCAACCCCAAATTGCTGCTGTTGGATGAACCGATGGCCGGCCTAGCGCGCAGCGAGCGTCCACAGATCGCCAAGCTAATCAGCAACCTTGACCCGGAAATTGCTGTGATTATCATCGAACATGACATCGAAGTCGCCTTTGATATTGTTGAAAAAGTCACTGTACTGCACATGGGCAGAATTATCGCGCAGGGAGACCCGGAAAATATTCGATCGAACCGCGAAGTTAGAGAGCTATATATGGGAGTCTAACACATGCCGTCCAATGTGCTGGAGATTGACAATTTGAATGTCTTCTATGGGCAGGGCCACATTATTCATAACATATCCCTGCAAATTGAGTCGGAAGAAGCCGTATTCATCTTGGGGCTGAATGGGATGGGAAAGTCCACACTTCTGCGGGCTATTATGAGGATATCTCCGCCGCGATCCGTCGGTTCAATACGCTATTGCGGCCGTGAAGGTGGACAGCAGAAGCCAAACGAGATCGCGTCTTTGG
>JASFTL010000463.1:0-3791 GCA_050053555.1 Desulfobacterales bacterium | reverse complement strand
AAAATATACCACACGACTTTTATAACATTTTTATGGGACACAATACTAGTTGCGGTCAAAATGTGAAAACTGCATTGAGAAGGTTCCGCGGCCTTGGGTTGCTGACCGAAGGGAGGTCGAATAGCCGAACATTTGTGAAAGCGGTACGATTGCACGGATAACCTGGGCCCCGCTTTTGTGTTCGATGGATTCAATTTTGCCGCCTCTGGCATTTAAATCGCCGATAACATCCCCTATAAAGGTTTCCGGGACAAAGATCTCCACTGTCATGATCGGTTCCAACAAAAATGGATTTGCCTTGGACAGGGCTTCCTGACAGGCCATTGACGCACTGACGGTAAAGGCAAGTTCGGTCCCCAGGGACTCCTTGTAGGTCGCAGCGCTAAGTCTGACTTCGACATCAACCACTGGATATCCCATTAATGCTCCGCTTTCCAAAGATTCCATCACCCCTTTTTCAACGGCGGCGATGAACACCGGCGGCAGGACCTCGTCTGAAATTTCGGCGATGAATTTTTTCCCGGCGCCCCGGGGCAAGGGTGCCAGACTTAATTGAACCTCACCGAAATGACGCTGCCCGCTGATCTCCTTATCAAATGTAGCAGAGGTTTTTGATGCCGTTTCAATTGTTTCGCGGTAAACCACCTGGGGCTTGCCTACATTCACCTTGGTTCTAAACTCGCGTTGCATCCGGCTGATAATGATTTCCAGGTGCAGTTCTCCCATGCCAGATAGGATCGTTTGTCCGGTATCTTCATCATTTCGCACGCTAAGCGTGGGGTCTTCGACCATAAATTTTGTCAGCACCTCATTTAGTTTTTCCTGATCTTCATGGGTTTTGGGTTCTACAGCGATGGATATGACCGGTTCATAAAACTCGATCTTTTCTAATAAGATCGGATGTTCGCTCGTGCACAAGGTTTCGCCGGTTGAAGATCTTTTTAAACCCACCACGCCCACAATGTGTCCTGCACCTGCTCGGTCCACGCGTTCCCGACGGTTGGCATGCATGTTCAATATGCGGGCAATTTTTTCTTTTTCATTGCGCCCCGGATTAAAGACCTCACTGCCGACTTTTAGCTGTCCGCTGTAAATTCTGACAAATGATAATTTGCGGCCCTCCATCATCGCCACTTTAAAGATCAAAGCCGCTAATGGATCGGTGTCTTTGGGCTTGCACTGAATCAGCTTGCCGGATTCAGGATGGCTTCCTTCAATCGGTGGGACGTCAAACGGGCTTGGTAAAAATTGCACAATGGCATCGAGCAGAGGCTGGATGCCCTTATTTTTTAAGGCGGCACCGCACAGAACCGGGACCAGCTTTAGATTGATGGTGGCTTTGCGGATGGCGGCCAACAACTTGGGCGTATCGATCTTTGTTTCCGCAAGATAGGCTTCCATAAGATCATCGTCATACTCGGCAACCATTTCAATCAGTTTCTCGCGGTATTCTTCTGCTGAAACCATAAATTCCGACGGGATCTCGCGGACTTCGAATGTTGCTCCTAAGGTATCATCATCCCAGACAATCTGCTTGCCTTGGATCAAATCAATAACGGCCTGAAAGTCATCTTCCATACCGCATGGGAGTTGGAGAATGAGCGGATGGGCATTAAGACGTTCTTTCATCATCTCGATCGTGCCAAAAAAATCTGCTCCAACACGATCCAATTTATTGATAAAAGCGATTTTTGGCACCTTATATTTGTCAGCCTGACGCCACACGGTTTCTGACTGCGGTTCTACGCCTTCAACGGCACTAAACACGCCGATGGCACCATCCAAAACCCTTAATGATCGCTCAACTTCAATGGTGAAATCAACATGCCCGGGAGTATCAATAATATGGATTTCGCTATTGTTCCATCGGCAGGTGGTGACGGCAGATGTGATTGTAATGCCCCGTTCCTGCTCGTCGGGCATCCAATCCATCACGGCCTCTCCATTATGAACCTCGCCGATACGATGGGAACGGCCGGTGTAATAAAGGATCCGCTCTGTTACGGTCGTTTTGCCGGCATCAATATGTGCAATAATGCCGATGTTGCGGATATTTTCAATTTTTTGCTTTAGACTCATCGTATCAACAACATGTTTGCTTTTACCGGAACCTGTAAATCGATATGGCCTGCCAGGGTCATAGATTCACGCCCGTTGATTAGAATTTTAACCGCTTCTACTTCTGGCACGTTGAGCACTACAGAGTTCACAATTGAATAGACGGTGAGTAGCTCGGATTTTATACTGCCTGGATGTTGGTCTGCAATCTGAGCGGTCAGATCCACATAGCAGATGCCGTCTTGGGTGACATAAATTGCTCGAATCTTCGTGCTCGCCGGAATGGTACGCACCAGCCCCGGTTGGGGACCCTTTATCAGGGCTCCAACTATACTTTTAGCAAAAAAGGCAGGATTACCGCGGTGTTTCAGGCTGCGCTCTTCGGCGATTAAAAATTGATTCTCCTGATCCGAAAAATACAAATGTGCCAATGTGGTTTGCGATGATTTCAGACTCACCGGCGGTGCGGTTTCCCGGGTCCGTTCGCGATCGGGTGAGTTTGCCGATCGAATGACGATGATTCCAAGCACTCCCACCATTGCGATTAAGGCTAACACCGAAAATAAAATGTATCGTTTTGCGATCATCGTCCCATTGTCAGAAACTTATGGATTGTTTTCAAACGGGGTCCTTCGCTTCCGGTTCCAGCCGCATCGTTTAAAGCACTGACGTGCTTTTGCATTCCCGGTTTATGGCCGAAATTCAAGCCAACCGTTATGCGGTTAGCCGTTGACTCACCTTTTAAAAAATACCGCGTCCGCCGGTGGCGGACTGCGGAGGTGCATTTAACCGTTTTGAGATTTCAGCACCCGGTTGAAATTAGAATCCGATTTTTATGCGAATCACCTGATGATGTCAAGCAAAAGGGATTTCATGGTTTTCAGCACCCCGGTTGATATCGAATCAATAAATAAAAGCCGGTTTTATTCGACAGGATTTTGATTTTAATTACTTGAGGTATCGCGGGGTCCTTACCCGAAATTAATTATGCGACATCAGACATACTCAGATCTGCAAGGGATTTGCCCGTAAGCGGCCCGTAACAGATTTATATCGGTCTTTGGCAATATCCCCAGAATTTAGGCTGACCCCACAAAGGCAACAAAGGTGATCGCTACTGAGGAATGGGGCTGTTCCGGGGCGAATCTTTGCGGATCTGCTGTCGTTTGCTGGGTTAGAGATAGATTGTTGGGAACCGTCTGCGATCGGCATAATTAATTTCCAAAGTGGGATTCTGTGACGCTTATCGTTCCTTTGTCAGAAATTACAAAAATCGTCATTTCCCCATATTCCCCTGGCCCCGTACCTGATCCGCCCAAGTATCGATGCATTGCCATAAGATTTCCTGAAACATTGCCGACATAGAGCACCACCCCGCCGGCATGCTTTGAAAGGATTTCAGCGACCATTTCATCAACTGCAAACGTGGTGATAAGACTTTTATTAATGGTTACCGCAACGCCAAGTTGCCGAGACAAGGGCCTCACCGTCTCAAGATTGCGACCTATATCGGGGCTGTAAATGGCAGTGATGCCCATATCTTTTACGGTGCTTACAAGTGCTCGGGAACGTTCTCTGCCCGCCGGTGAGAGATAACTACCGTCTACAAGACCTTTTCCGGTCTTCTCCGCATGCCGGATGAGAATAATTTTGGTGGTCGTACCAGGCGCCGATTTCACATTGCCTGACATGCATGAGACGAATGCAATCTGAAAAAGGCCGATTAAAATAAC
>JASFTL010000462.1:0-3806 GCA_050053555.1 Desulfobacterales bacterium | reverse complement strand
ATGTACGCATAAAATGGCGCAAAGACCTGACTGGCGCTTCTTTTAAATTTGCGTATGGCGCTGAATTTATTAAAGCCAGTGAGTCACTTTTAAAAATTCTTGAAGTCGCTGGTTTTGGAAATGAGCTCCCTAAAAACAAGGTCTTTGATAATGAGAGAGATCCGCGCGAGCATCAAAGGAAATCCTACCGCAAGGTTGTTTTTTTCACATCACGAAATTCAAAATACAAAGGTTATGTCAAAAATATCAGTCGCGGCGGCGCTTTTATTATAACCGATGCGAAATTCGCGATCGGGCAAATATTAAACCTGGTTTTTCCGGCCACCCGACTTAAAAAGGAGCTTAGACTGAAAGGTTGGATTGTGCGGGTTGATGAAAATGGAGTGGGGGTAAGATTTGATCGCAGATCCGGAAAAGACCGCAGAGCCGATCTGGATCGCCGCAGAAAAATCAGTGATCGCAGAAAAAGAAAAAAAGTAAAAAAATCCAGCGCACGGCACAAGTCATCAGGCAACCCGGTTAAATTCGCCTCGCTGGCCCCCAAAGAGACCCCGACCCAATAGGCGCTTCGCTGTTGAACCCTCTAAATGCTGATAATTCCAATGAAGCTCCCCGCAGCCCGCCTCTGGCGGACGGAGTATCAAAGCGGAATTGCGCCGTAGCCTAAACCGCCTTCGCTCTGACGAGCTTTGGCGCGGTTCGCCTTGCCTCTCATCCCTGCAACAAGCTGCAGGGTATCCAGGCGAAGGCGAATTAAACAATAGACAACGCCCGGATATTGCCTTATAGTTTGTACCTGATTTTTGCCCCGCTTCACGGGATGAAGCGTCTAAATTTAAGGATACCAAGGGGCTCCTCATGACAATAGATGAAAGCCTCCAACTCGCCCTGTTGAATGCCGCTTCGCGGCCCCCATAGGGGATTCAATAGGGCTCGTGCAAAATCCAAGTATTCGTCTAAGTCCCAAAACAAGGACTGGAATATATATTTGAAATGAACAACACCTCCGCAAAATTTACCAATTACTATGAATTGCTGGGCATCGATCCGGCAGCCGACTCTGAAAAGATGCGGCAGGCTTATTTAAAAAAGATAAAAGAATGGCATCCGGATATAAATCCGGAGCGCATCGCAAAAGCCGAAGAAATGACCAAAATCCTCAATCTGGCCTATCATGTACTGGGTGATCCCGCGCGGCGCAAAAACTACGATCGCATGCTCAAATTTACCCGGGGCAAGGATTTTGGGGAATTTGTCAATGATGAAGCCATTCGCAATAAGATCAACAAGGCCTATCCGGCCTTAAAAAAAGTCCTTGAAAACGTTCGTGAGCTGTATGCGCTTTTCAAAGATTCTGTAAAAGGAAATTACAAATTACACCCGGCCAATGTGGCCATGATCGGCGGCGGGTTGCTTTATTTCATCCTGCCCGCAGACCTGATCCCGGACTTCATACCCCTTGTCGGGTATTTAGATGATCTGGCGGTCCTGACCACCATCATGAATTCTCTCAAAGGGGAAATAAACCAATATCGCAATTGGAAGGAGACCGGAATTGAAAACGATTTCAAAAAATCGTCTAAGGACTGACGTCTATTTTTCGACTTATTGAATCACCGACGTCAGCTAATTTATACCCATAAGCGTTTATGTAAGGAACTCATTGCCATTGAAAATGGCACTTTATGGATACAAACCCTCTTCAAAAGATGCCACTTTGTGGCATGTTGTCAATTAAATCCAGCCGCCCGGTGCGCCGTTGATCGAAATCGCCGTGTGATAAAAGGGCGTTAACGCATGAAAATCATAGGATTTCATATTTTTCCGTTGGCAGGGTTCTCTTTTTACCGCAGATTACCGCAAAGCACTCAAATCTCAATAATTTTCAAAACGACAAATATCGTTTGCACAATCGACCTGCAACGTTTACCGCTGACAAGCCGCATCAAAAGCAGTGTGGCGCAAATTCCGCAAAGCAGAGCCGTGAATTCCGGAATCGCGTGAGGCGACAACCCGGTAAGACTTTTAGAAGGGGCACGCTCGAGTTTTGATTTGTGATTATTTTAAGACCCAAACCCCTCGATCAGGGTCTGGCTCTTTACAAACCTTCGTATTGATTCAAAAGCATTCCTTTTGTATGAACGAGTTGGCAGCAGTTTTTGTTAGAATCACAAAAACGCAGACCTCGACAGCGCAATCCAATGACAGACCCGTCAAAAAAATATCAACGCGCGGCAAAACTCGTCGCCGCTATCCATCTTTTCATTACCTTCTTTTCTTTGCTGGGAGGCTTTTTAGTGATCTTTGCAAGGTGGACGGCATGGTTACATATTCCCATTGCGATTTGGGGAGTCTATGTTTTCATGGCCGGAAAAACCTGCCCGCTAACACCGCTGCAAAAGCGCTTTTACCAGAAGGCAGGCGTTGAGGTATCCGAGGATGGCTTTGTCGAGGGCTTCATGCCATTTCTAAAGAAACGGGTCGAGAGCCCTCGCCAAAGAGAGTTCCTGATCGGGTGTCTGTTTTTGGTCTGGAGTATAGTGGTCTATCTTTTTCTCTGGAAAGGATCTTTCTTAATCAGCTGAAGCGAGATCACCCCCAAAAAGAAATCGTCCTGGATACCATAGATAACCCCCTTATCACTTTTCACCATTCAATGATGCCTAACGCGACACCTACTGCTGATCGCCGGACACGGCTTTCCCGGTAGTTGCCACAGTGGTCCCTGCTTCCCCCATGAAGCGCGAAGCGGTCAGGGTCACATCCGCCCGGCTCCAGGATTTGCGAAACCGTACTTCAATTCTGGCGGCTTGCTCGTTTTTACCCTGCGCCCGCAGGCTCTGCATTAAACCGAACAAAGACCAGCCGTTCTCCCGATTCCGGCTTAAATCCTGCCAATAGATGGATTCAGCCTCAGCAGCCCGACCGGTCTCCAACAAAACCGCCCCCAGTATTTGACGCACCGGCACGTGCCAGTCGGGGGGCTCGTTGTAGATGAGATTGTCTTCCAGCAGAACCGCACGGTGAAGTCGAGCGATGGCTCTATCATAATGTCCCCGCTTGGCGGCAATTTCGCCGGTGAGGACCTCAACGGCAATGTCTAAAACCGCCTTGGCCCCGTTTCTGGAAAAGGTCACGCGAAAGCCGTCTAAAGATTTATCTGCAGCAATGCCCCGCAGTCTGACCAGTTCTCGGGACGCTTCGTCCAATTTTCCCTTGGCCGTCAGGGCCAGCCCGCGGCAATAGCGCCACACGCCGGTCCAGAATAAGCTGTCTTCAGGCGGACGCGGTTCGTTAAGAATCGAATCCCATTCCCCGAATCGGGTGTATGCGAAAAGCGGCGCTACCAAAAACTGATGCAGCAGCGGCACCTCGCGCCAGGCATCCTCGGGGATGCTGGAAGCTGATTTACGCGCGGCTTCGATGGCCGTAAGGCTGCGCCCCTCCATGGTGGCCGAGTCCCACAGAAAATGAATATTGTGGGGGTAGTAAGCTAGCGGGTAAACGCCCTGCGCGCGGCACTGCACGATATAATCTTCGTCTGCTGCAATCGCATCCTCGTTGCTCTGAGATGCGTCGGCGTAACGCCCGATGCGGCGAAAAATATGGGACGGCATATGAACCAGGTGCCCGGCCCCGGGCGCCAGTTTCCATAGCCTTTCGGCGGCGGCTTCAGCCAGCTCAGGACGGCCCAGCTCAACCGCGTGGATGTACAAATGAATGGCCCCGGGATGATTCGGGTTGCGGGCCAGCACGGATTCCAGCACCCGGTGAATTTTCACGGTTTCCGGATAAGGTTTCAGGTC
>JASFTL010000461.1:0-3806 GCA_050053555.1 Desulfobacterales bacterium | reverse complement strand
TGAGAACCCAACAACCACGCGATGCTGATTTGTCGACAACAACAAACAAACCGCAGAAAATCGGCCTTGACAACCCATCCCGCCTTCGATAATTGGCTATCCATCATCTCCACTGACCGGTCGCTTCCAAGGGTGACCATTTGGAAAGTATTATGATCTAAACAGCGGTCTTCCAGGACGCTTGACACATTTGGATATTGCCTTATCATAAAATCCTAATTGCCATTTTTACCTTATTTGCATTAAAAATTAGAACGAGATTCGATTATGTTTGAAAACTTAGATCCCACCCTGTTGGCACGTATTCAGTTTGCCTTTACCATCTCGTTTCACATCCTTTTTCCGGCCTTCACTATCGGGCTGGCCAGCTGGCTGGCGGTTTTGGAGTGGCGCTGGTTGAAGACCGGCAATCAGATTTACGCCGATGTCTATCGCATGTGGGTTAAAATTTTTGCCGTCACCTTCGGCATGGGCGTGGTTTCCGGCGTGGTCATGTCGTTTCAGTTCGGCACCAACTGGTCGCGATTTGCGGATGCCGGCGGAAACGTCCTGGGGCCCCTGCTGGGCTATGAAGTTCTGACCGCCTTTTTTTTAGAGGCTTCGTTTCTGGGAGTGATGCTGTTTGGCTGGAACCGTGTCAGTCCCCGGATGCATTTTGCCGCCACGGTCATCGTCGCGGTCGGGACCCTGATTTCGGCGTTCTGGATTCTGTCGGCCAACAGCTGGATGCAGACCCCGCAGGGGTTCCGTCTAGGCCCGGATGGTCTGCTGTATCCGACCAGCTGGCTGCAGGTAATCTTCAATCCCTCCTTTCCCTACCGGTTTGTGCACATGATCACCGCCGCCTATCTGACGACCGCCTTTACCGTCGCCGGCATCGGCGCATACTACCTGTGGCGGCAGCGCCATGTTCAGCATGCCCGGGTGATGTTCGGCATGGCCATGATCATGGCCATATTCGTGGCCCCCATGCAGCTGGTATTGGGGGACCTTCACGGACTCAACACCTTCAAACATCAGCCCGCCAAGGTGGCTGCCATGGAAGGCCTCTGGGAAACCCAGCGCGGCGCGCCCCTGGTGCTTTTCGGCTGGCCGGATCAGGAAGAAGAGGTGACGAAATACGCCGTTGAAATTCCCAAGCTGTCGAGCCTGATCCTCACCCACGACCTCGACGGTGAGGTCAATGGGCTCAAAGAGTGGCCGACAGACGAACGCCCGCCGGTGGCGGTGGTTTTCTGGACCTTTCGCCTCATGGTGGGGATCGGCATGTTGATGATCGCAACCGGTGTGATCGCAATTGTACTCTACTTAAAAAAACGGTTGTTCGACACCCGCTGGTTTCAGTACTGGTGCATGGCTCTGACGCCGGCTGGTTTTATGGCGGTACTGGCCGGATGGTTTGTCACCGAAGTCGGTCGCCAGCCCTGGATCGTCCAGGGAGTGCTGCGGACGGTGGATGCAACCTCCCCGGTGATGGGAACCTCCATCGCCATATCCCTGGTCGCCTTTATCATTGTTTATGTTTTTGTGTTCGGTGCCGGCAGTTATTACATCCTCAGGCTGATCGGCAAAGGTCCTGAAGAAACGGAAGCGGCCTACGGGGATCATGGCATTGAAAAGCCGCCGATCGTCACCCAAGTGGTCGCAGAAAAGGGAGAGCAGCATGTTTAGCTTTGAAAGTTTTGTGGATCTGCCGCTGATCTGGTACGGTCTGATCGCCACCGCCATCTTTCTGTATATACTCTTAGACGGCTTTGATTTGGGGGTGGGGGTTCTTTTTCCCTTTGCACCCACGGATCAGTGTCGGGATCGTATGATGAATTCCATCGCCCCTTTTTGGGATGGCAATGAAACCTGGCTGGTGCTGGGCGGCGGGGGCTTGTTTGCCGCCTTTCCGCTGGCTTATGCGGTCATGATGCCCGCCCTGTATATCCCGGTGATCATCATGCTGCTGGGTCTGATCTTCCGAGGGGTGGCGTTTGAATTTCGCTTCAAAGCCACCGGCAAATCCCGCCGTATCTGGGATGACGCCTTTCACTTCGGCTCTATTGTAGCGGCCTTTATGCAGGGGGTGATTATCGGCGCCATTGTCCAGGGGATTAAAGTCGAAGGCCGCAGTTATGCCGGCGGCGCATTTGACTGGCTGGATGCTTACAGTGTCATGACCGGAGTGGCCGTGGTATTCGGCTACGCATTGCTGGGAGGAACATGGCTGGTGATGAAAACCGACGGTGAAACCCAGAACTGGGCCCGCAAGAGCGCATCCTATGTAATCGGTTACGTGGCCATATTTCTGGCGATCGTCAGCATCAGCATGCCGATCATGAATCCCGAAATCCGAGCACGGTGGTTCAGCCTGCCCAACTTCTTTTTCCTATTGCCCATCCCCAGCGCCAGTCTCGTCATGCTGATCATGATCTGGCGCGATTTGCATGCCGGCCGGGAATGGCGCCCCTTTTTGCTGAGCTTCGGTGTGTTTCTGACAGGCTATCTCGGCATCGCCATCAGCATGTGGCCCTATATCGTGCCCTTCGAGATTACCTTCCGCCAAGCGGCAGCCGCGCCCGAATCGCAGTCCCTGCTGCTGGTCGGCACGGTGATCATGCTGCCGCTGATTCTGGCTTACGTCGGTTACTGCTACTACATCTTCCGGGGCAAAGCATCCCATGAAAGCGCTTACTGACAAACAGCGGCAGTGGTTGTGGTTTGCGGCACTGTGGTGCGGCGGGCTGATTGCCGTTTTTCTGCTGTCCTATCTGGCCCGCTGGCTGATTTCGATAACCTAGGACATTTCATTTTTTAATTCCGTGGCGAATGAAAAGTTGACAAATTTTAATTCATGCGATACATTTCTAATAAATGTGATACAAGGAGATTTAACCATGCCGATAAGTATCAGGATTCCCCCTGCAAAAGAAAAAATGATTCAAAAATTTGCCAAAAAAGCGGGAATGACCAAGACAGCTGTAATCCTTTCAGCGGTGGATGAAAAACTGGGTCTAACCAAAAGCCGCGAACAAACCATTCGAGAACTCGCCGGTTGGCTATCCCATCAAGAAGCCCGCGAATTGCGCGAAGCCGTTGAGGTATTCAATCAGATTCACGAAGGAGATTGGGAGTGAAACTAGTTCTCGATACCAATATTTACTGCGATTATGCCGAGGGACTGCCGCACGCAATTGATTTCCTGGCTACCCGCGGCGATGATATTTACATCCCTTCCATTGTTTTGGGTGAACTGACTTACGGTTTTATAAGAGGAAGCCGCCAGCAATTTAATGAAAGAAAACTCCGAGAAATCATTGAAAAACTGAAAATCGAAATTATTGACGTCAATAAGAATGTCTCCAGGAAATATGCCATTATCTATTTATCTCTGGTCAAAAAAGGGGCCAAAATCCCGATCAACGATGTTTGGATAGCTGCCTGCTGTATGGAGGTCGGCGGAACCCTTTTAACCCGGGATCGGCATTTCGAACGTGTTGAACAGATAGAAACCGTGGTCCTACAGCCTTAACGCTCAATAACTCAATTGCTCATCGGCCTCTTTGGAAAACCCGCCCGCTGAGCACAGCGCCATCATATAATGAGATGTGAAGTCCCGCGTTTGCGGGGCCACGCGAGTCCACCTGACTTCCATTAATTGGAATGCGGTACTTGAAATCGCGACCCGCCCGCCTCGCCTTGCTCGCATGGCGGGCGCAGTGGCGGGCAGGCTGAATTCAGGAAATAAAAATCTGGCTGATACCGTTCAGTCGGTCTATAAATGAAAAGAAGCAACGATTTGATCGATTGCCCGAAATAGA
>JASFTL010000460.1:0-3809 GCA_050053555.1 Desulfobacterales bacterium | reverse complement strand
TCGGGCGCGCATAGCGGTGAATGCTTCATGGCCAGGTGTGTCTAAGAATGCGATTTGGCCTTTATCAGTGGTTACATGGTAAGCACCGATATGTTGGGTGATCCCACCGGCTTCCATTTCAGAAATTCGCGATTTACGAATAACGTCGAGCAATGATGTTTTTCCATGATCAACATGGCCCATGATGGTAACGACAGGTGGCCGTGGTGCCAGTTTTTCCGGATCATCGGTTTCCTGTTTCAATATG
Source organism: Desulfobacterales bacterium (assembly GCA_050053555.1). Taxonomy (GTDB): domain Bacteria; phylum Desulfobacterota; class Desulfobacteria; order Desulfobacterales; family JAHEIW01; genus JAHEIW01. The sequence goes on along the minus strand of JASFTL010000460.1, from coordinate 3,562 downwards.
GTCTCTTCCTCAAAACTGGCCCGTTCGACTTCATAATCGAATTCTGAGGCGATCAGTGTCGCTGTATCAAAATCAATCGTTTGATTAACGGTTGCCATCGATCCCATCGCCATCATGGTTTTGATAATTTCGTTGGATTTAATCCCCATGCGCTTAGCCAGATCTGCGAGAACGATGGCTTCATCAATTTTAATTCGGCGCTTAATCGCCTTGGCGACCGTTATCTGAGTTTTTTGGCCGCTGGCCGTCTTTCTGCCCTTGGCTAGCTTGCGTTGCTTGCGCGGCCGATATCCTTGTGAATAAAGATCTTCTCCTTCGATCACCGCTTTTCTTCGAAAAGAAATTTTCTTTTTGAGAAATTTGCGGTCTGCATCAGGTTCTTCAGTTTTTTTCTTGCGTTTCTTTTTCCTTGGCCCGGCCGTAATGGGTTCGGCCTCCGGCGGCGGTTGAACCGCAAAGGCTTTTTTGCGGGCAGACAGTTTTTCAACCTTGGCCGCGGGTTTCTTTGGTTGGGCCTTTTTCTTTTTGACAGGCTTTTCAACAGGTCTGACCGGCAGTTTGATAATTTTGGCAGACGGTTCTTTTTTAATAACCTTTTTTTTCGGCTTTGCTGCCTTTTTAGCAGCCGGTTTTTTAGCGACCACCGGTTCTTTGACTTTTTCCGGCTCCTCAGCCTCTGCTTCTACGGCTGCCGGTTCTTCATCAACTGGTTTTCCTGTTTTCTCTGCGGGCATTTCAGCCTCTGCTGTCGGGGCCGCCTCTTCTGGCTGAGCTTCAGGGGTTTCAGGGGTGTCAATTTGAGCTTTTTTCCGGCGCCGACGAATAACAGTCGGTTTGACCCGGGTTTCCTCAACGGTTTCTTTTTTGGTGCCAAATAGAGATGCTTTGACTTTTGCAATGGCATCATCATCCAAAGAGCTCATATGGCTCTTTACAGAAATATCCATATCATTGAGCTTTGCGAGCAGCACTTTGTTGGTCATGTTCAAATCTCTGGCAAGTTCGTGCACTCTGAGCTTGGCCATTATTTCCCCCAAAAAGAAGTGTTCATTATCGGCATGTTGCCGTATTATATCTTATAGACGATGTCGTCTATTTTTAGTTATATGTAAACATCCACTGAGTCGCTACTTTCTCAGGCGTCCCGTCTATTTCTTGTTGCGGTTATCAGGGATTGTCTGCATCCGATTCATCGCTCTCAGATTCTCGAGACGAAAGTTCATCGTCTTTTTCTGCATCGCTTTCAGGATCTTCTAGTGGATGCTCATCGTCTTTTTCTGAATCGCTATTCGCTTTTGTAGCAGCCAATTCATCGTTTTTTTCTGTATCGCTTTCAGGTTCTTGATCAAATTGCCCGTCGCTTTCGGCCGGCGCCGCTTCTACCATTTCTTCTTCATCAATGTCTTCTGCTTGTTGGGTTTCGGCCACGGCGGCTTGAGCGGCGGCAATTAATTTCCGGGCTTTCTCTTCTCCGATTCCTCTGACTTGAATCAAATCTTCCGGAGCCGCATTGCTAACCTCTTCGGCCGAGTAAAAACCCAATTCATAAAGGGCATCCGCCATGCTGATTCCAATACCCGGTAAAGCAATCAATGAGTCATAACCGCTTTGCATCGCTGCGCTATACTTGCTCTCGCTTTTCACATCCAGGTGCCAGCCGGTCAGCCTGGAAGCCAATCGGACGTTTTGCCCTTTTTTGCCGATGGCAATCGATAAAAATTCATCCGGGACGATTACCTCCATGGACTTATTGGTTTGATCAAGTATAACCCTGGAGATTTCAGCAGGTGCCAGTGCGTTGCAAACAAACTTAGCGGGATCGACATGCCATGGAATAATATCGATCTTTTCGCCCCTCAGCTCCTGTACGACATTCTGTACGCGGCTGCCCTTCATTCCAACGCAAGCTCCCACCGGGTCGATGTCGGAATTGTTGGAAGCGACGGCGAACTTAGCTCGAATGCCAGGCTCGCGTGCGGCACCCATAATTTTTACGATTCCTTCGCTGATTTCAGGCACTTCTGTGCGAAACAGATGAATCAAAAAGTTTGGATGGGTTCTGGAGAGAATAATTTGAGGGCCACGAGATTCCTGCAGTACTTCCAGAATGTAGGCCCGTATCCGATCACCACGCCGGTAGGTCTCTTTTGGAACCTGTTCCCGAACATGTACAATACCCTCCGTATAACCTAAATTAACAATAATATCGCCGCGGTCTATGCGTTGAACGATGCCGTTGATAATATCGCCTTTGCGATCGATGAAACTGGCATAAACAGCATCTTTCTCCGCATCTTTCATTTTCTGAATGATAACCTGCTTGGCTGACTGGGCTGCTATTCGGCCGAAGGTTGAAGTATCCATTTTGGTGCCGAGACTGTCGCCGATTTCGCATTCCGGATCTAATTTGCGTCCCTCTTCAAGGCTAATTTGAAGTGCTGGCTCAGTCACCTCTTCGGCGACATCCTTGAACTGAAAGACTTCAATTTCACCGGTGTCATTGTTGTATTGGACCTCAATGTCCATTTTATTGCCAAACTTTTTCCGGGCAGCAGATTTTAATGCCTCCTCGAGGGCTCTGATCAGGACCTCCCGATCGATCCCTTTGTCCCGGCTAACCTGCTCAACGACACGATTTATATCTGAAATTTGCATCAGATCTCTCCATCGATCTCGACAAGCCGCGCTTTGGAAATATCTCCAAACGGGATGACGACGGTTTTTTCATTTAATGATAACGATACCCCATCTGCAATTAATCCCAAAATAATGCCTGTAAAATTCCGCTGTCCGTTTATCGGGAGTGAGGTTTTAATTTTTGCTAACCGGCCCTTAAATCTTTCGTAATCCTGTAATTTGGATAACGGACGTTCAGGTCCCGGTGATGTAACCTCCAGATTGTAGGGTCCAATATCATCAAGATGCACATCCAGCAAATCATTCAACTGATGGCTAACATTGACGCAGTCATCTAAAGCGACACCCCCCGCCCGATCAATATACACGCGAAGAATTCTGCCACCCGATTCGCGTTGATATTCAATGTGTACAAGTTCTAGATTTTCGCTCGCACACAGCGGTTCAACAAGCGCCGCAACTTTGTTGATGATGTGTTTCTCCCTTTTCGATCCCAATCGCTGATGTCGAATATCCGATTTGTTTTTCCGGGAGCTCCGTCTTTGTGTTTTCACCGAATTAAATTTAATGTCCTTACCAAATAAAAAACGGGCTGTGTCGCCCGTTTCCTCACTTGCAAGTAGACTTTTACTTTTGTGCGATAAAGGTTATCAGTTCATAACTCCAACCATTAGCTAAAAGTTAGTTCCATCCCACAATCCATAAAAAGTCCTACCCTAACCGACCAAAAGGAAACGAACCCGTACTGGAGCGGGCAACGAGATTCGAACTCGCGACACCAAGCTTGGGAAGCTTGTACTCTACCAGCTGAGCTATGCCCGCCCTTTAAAACTAAATGATTATGACAAAATCAACCGGTTGTCAATATTTTTCGATAAATAAAAGCCCATCCGGGATGGGCTTTTATCTGAGCATGTCTTTTATG
>JASFTL010000459.1:0-3809 GCA_050053555.1 Desulfobacterales bacterium | reverse complement strand
GAGTGTTGAAGGCGAAAGAGCATCTAAAACCATCGAGTTTCGCACCACGGTTAAAGCTTCAGCCGTGTGGGGCTGGATCGGCATCGGCATTATCGTGGTGGTGATCGGCGGGCTTTTCGGATTATTCCGCTGGCTGGGAAGGCGTTAAAAATGAGCACCGAAACCGTTATCGAAACGAAAGACCTGACCAAAATATACAATGACCGGGCGGCGGTTGAAAATCTTTCCTTTAGCGTGAATGCGGGAGAAATTTTCGGTTTTTTGGGCCCCAACGGTGCCGGCAAAACCACCACCCTGCTCATGCTGCTGGGACTGACCGAGCCCACCAGCGGCTCCGCGACAGTGCTGGGCATGGATCCTGCCAGAGAGCCGATCAGGGTCAAATCGGTGATCGGTCACCTGCAGGAAAACATGGGGTTTTACGGTGATCTAAATGCCCGCCAGATGCTCAAGTTTATTGCAGACCTAAATGATATCACCGAGGAGGTTGCCGAAGAACGTATCGCAACGGCACTTCAAACGGTGGGGCTTGCCGAAGAGCAGGACAAAAAAATCGCGGCTTATTCACGCGGCATGCGGCAGCGCCTGGGCATTGCCGAGCTGCTGATTAAAGATTCAAAAGTAGCGTTTTTAGACGAGCCCACGCTGGGGCTGGATCCGGATGGCACCAATCGGATGATCGAACTCATTCAAAGCCTGTGCCTGGATAAAAATATGACGATTTTACTTTCCAGTCACATGCTGCATCAGGTTCAGAAGATCTGTCATCGCATTGGCATCATGATCAAGGGCCGTATGGTGGCCCAGGGGGAAATGGATCATTTGGCCAAGGAAAAATTTGGTGTGGGCAAAGAAAAGTACACCCTAGAAGAGATCTATATGAAATATTTTCAGGAGGCTTAGTCGTGCGGGGCATTCAAACCATCATTAAAAAAGAACTGGCCGATCATTTTGCCAGTTATCGCTTTACCATCATCTTTGCGTTAATTGCCATGCTCAGTCTGATCACGGCCTACATGGTGGGATTAAATATCCGCAGCGAGCTGGAAGGCATCGCCAAGCCGCAATTTATTTTTTTGATGCTCTTCACATCATCAGGCGCTCTGTTTTCATTGGTGCAGTTTGTCGCCTTTTTTGGACCCCTGGTTGGCCTCGTGTTAGGGTTCGACACCATCAACCGCGAGCGCACCGAAGGCACCCTCAGCAAGCTACTTTCTCAGCCCATCTATCGCGATGTAGTCATTAATGGAAAATTTCTGGCCGGTGTTGTAATGATAAGCGTTATGATGGTTTCCATTGTTCTGGTGATTACCGGCCTGGGGCTGATTGTTCTGGGGATCGTTCCGGGTCTGGAAGAAATCTGGCGTATTCTCATCTATCTGGTGATCAGCATTATCTACATTTCATTCTGGCTGGGCGTGGCCATTTTGTTTTCGATTTTATTTCGCAGCACGGCCACCTCGGCCCTGGCAGCACTGGCGGTTTGGATATTTTTCTCGTTTTTTGTTACACTCGGTGCCAGCGTGCTCGCAAATGCATTCGCATCCGATCCGACGGATAACAATCCAGAATCCGATATGTGGCGCGCAAAAATCGTAAGGGCGATTATCCTGACGTCCCCCATGGAGCTGTATACCGATGCCACCGCCACCATTATTGATCCGACCCGCAAACAAGCACGATCTGTTATGACGATGAGACACGGCCCCATGGAAAGTTTGTCCATGGCGCGATTTTCCGGACCGCTGCCCTTGCTTCAAAGTATCCTGATCGTGGTGCCCTATATAATCTCGCTAATTGCCCTCACAGTGGTTTGCTTTGCCATTTCTTACATTGTATTTATGCGCCAGGAAATCCGGTCGCTGTAACCCGTTGATTTTATTATGGGACACAGATCTGCACAGATTTTCACAGATTTACTTTCGTTTATCTGTGTTCATCTGCGATAATCTGTGTCCTAATTTTATCTACTTAATCTGTAATTCTGCATACTAGAATCTGCAGATCGCCTTGCGACTATCATACCAACCCCTGATCGAGCATCGCATCAACCACCTTAACAAATCCGGCAATATTGGCCCCATCGAGAAAATTCCCCGGTGTCCCATACTGTTCGGCTGCCTCAAGACAGGTTTTGTGGATGCCCTTCATAATAATTTTGAGGCGAGCGTCCACTTCTTCTCCGAGCCAGTTGAGACGCATACTGTTTTGCACCAGCTCCAAACCGGAAACAGCCACCCCGCCGGCATTGGCCGCCTTTCCCGGAGCGAAAAGCACATTGCGCTCCAGGAAAATGTCGATCGCCTCGGGCGTACAGGGCATGTTTGCCCCTTCGCACACCAGCTTGACATTATTGTTGATCAGATTATAGGCGTCTTTTTCGTTTATTTCGTTTTGCGTGGCGCAGGGAAAGGCACATACGGCCCGATGGCTCCACAGGGGATTAAAATCACCTGTCGGATCCGCTTCGGTATAAGCCGCCGATGGATATTTTCCAGCGTAGTCTTTGATGCGGCCCCTGCGGATATTTTTAAGATGTTTGACAAAAGTGAGTTTATCCGTGTCAAGGCCTTCGGGGTCATAAATGTAGCCGGATGAATCAGAAAGCGTTATCACTTTAGCCCCCAGATCCACAAGCTTTTCGGCGGTGTGCTGGGCCACATTGCCCGAGCCGGAAACCAGGCAGGTCTGCCCCCCCAGGGTGATATTGCGTGTTGCCAGCATTTCCGCCGCAAAATAGACACAGCCATACCCGGCGGCCTGAGGTCGAATAAGACTTCCGCCCCAGTTAATGCCTTTACCGGTCAGGGCACCTGTAAATTCGTTACTGAGCTTCTTGAACATTCCAAACAGGTACCCGATTTCTCTGGCGCCCACCCCGATGTCGGGAGTGGGAATATCTGTATTGGCACCGATGTGGTGAAAGAGTTCGGTCATAAAACTCTGGCAAAAGTGCATGACCTCGTCATCGGATTTTCCTTTAGGATCAAAATCAGAACCGCTGGCGCCGCCCCCTAAGGGCATTGTCGTCAGCGCATTTTTAAAGGTCTGCTCAAAAGCAAGAAATTTCAAAATGCTCTGGTTTACAGAGGGATGAAAGCGCAACCCGCCTTTGTATGGGCCAATGGCACTGTTCATCTCGATGCTGAAGCCACGATTGACTTTCACTTTTCCCTGATCATCCAGCCAGGGAATTCGAAAGGCAATCACGCGTTCAGGCTCGGTGATCCTTTCCAGCACGGCCTCCTGGCGGTACTGGGGATTCTGGTCCAAAACCGGCTTCACACTTTCGATGACCTCTTCAACGGCCTGATGAAATTCTCTTTCATTTGGATCTCGGGCATATATGGATTTTAATGTTTCTGACATCGATCCTCCAATTGCATGATTGTCTGCTTTAATGGATTGGTAAAATAGGCGGTTTTCAAAGGAATTGTCAATACCGGATCCCAAGTTGAGCGATTGTCGAGATGTGAAACGCTCAAATCAGGCTGAAATCACCTTGCACAGCGTTTATAATCTGTTATTATCTCAAAGCGAGCCGCAGACTAGGTTAGAACACAGATTAGCTCAGGTAAACACAGATAAAAGAATCAAAAATCTGTGAAAATCCGTGAAAATCCGTGTCCCATCAATAAATCCAAAGATTCAATAATATCAGCAGATGTAGCTTTTCCGGGATAGTGTTAAAAGATGGAAATGCCCGATTATCCAAAAAGCGTTGTTATTGAGGAACAGGGGCTGCGTGATGGCTTTCAGAACGAAGTAAAAGCGGTTCCCACCGCAAAAAAGCTGGAAATCATCAACGC
>JASFTL010000458.1:0-3810 GCA_050053555.1 Desulfobacterales bacterium | reverse complement strand
ATAGAAGGCGCCTCTATTGCCCTGCATGATCCGCAGCAGAAGGAATTTTATTTTATCCGGACCGTCGAAGAGCAGCAAAAAGGGAGCCGGGATCACGTACAAGGGATGCGCTTTGCGGACGATTACGGTATAGCCGGCTGGGTGCTGAGAGAAAAAGAGCCGGTTTTGATTCCGGATGTTTCCAGAGATGAACGCTTCACCAATCAACTGGACATCCAACAAAATCTTGATACGCGGTCCATGATTTGTGTGCCTTTGAAAACACGTAAAGGGATGATCGGAGTGCTATATGCCTTAAATAAACACATCGCCGAATTTACGCCAAAAGATATGCGCTTGCTGGAAATTCTTTCGGGCACCATTGCAGTTTCGATCGAAAATGCCCGGCTTTACGGCGAGATAAAGCAATACGCCAGTTCACTTGAAAAAGAAAATCTTCGCCTTAAAAGCGAATGCCAGATGCGATTCAATGTGCAGGGCATCATAGGGTCCAGTGCGGCCATGCAGAACGTATTTGCCATGCTGGAAAAGGTGATCGGCACAGACACGACTGTTTTAATCCAGGGTGAAACCGGCACCGGCAAAGAGCTTTTTGCCAGAATCATTCACTATAATGGTCCTTCGAAGGACAAGCCTTTTGTTGCTGAAAACTGCGGAGCTTTATCTGAAAATCTTTTAGAGAGTGAACTCTTCGGACATGTCAAGGGCGCATTCACCGGGGCGATTGCAGATAAAAAGGGATTGTTTGAACTGGCAGCCGGGGGTACGGTATTTTTGGATGAAATCTCTGACATGCCCCATGCCATGCAAACCAAATTGCTGCGAGTGCTTCAAGACGGGCAGATTCGGCCGGTCGGCGGCAGCGAGTATCGTCGGGTAAATTTCAGGCTGATTTCATCTGCCAATCGCGATCTTCACCAGGAGGTCAAAAAGGGGACTTTCCGGGAGGATCTTTTTTACCGGATTCAGGTATTTCCCATCCTGCTTCCGCCGTTGAGGGAGCGTCAAGAAGACATTCCCCTTTTAGCCGCGCATTTTTTCGAGAAATTCGCGGCCAGACATGACCGACCGATTGCGCGTTTGACACCGGAAGCGCTGGAAATTTTGATGCAATTTGATTGGCCGGGCAATGTACGCGAGCTTGAAAATGAAATCGAGCGCGCCTTAACCCTGGCCGGAGATGATCTCGAGATAAAAGCAGAATATCTTTCGGAGCGAGTTAAGGGTTCGGTGAATCAAGAGGTGAGCGCTGGTGAAAGTGCGGCCACGATTCAGGAAGCCACCGCGCGGGTGGAGCGCAAAATGGTGGCGGATGCGCTTCGCCAAACCGGCGGAAACCGCTCCCAGGCCGCGCGCATACTGGGTTTAACCCGTCAGGGGCTGCTCAACAAGATCGCACGTTATAAAATTAAATTTTAGTGACGTGGTTTTGATCAACATCCGTTTTTCGTTGTTTATAATGCGCTCAACTCACGGCAATCGACCGCAGTTGGATTCTAAGGGGGAGCCATGAAAAACCTTCAAAATAAGAAGTACCTTACCCTTCATATCCTTGCCCTTTTCCTATTCTTTTATTGTTACGCGACAGCATCGACCCCCATTTACCCAACCGTAGGATGGGAAACCTCTACGCCTGAAGCGCAGGGCATGCAGTCTCAGAAACTGGCTGAGATGATGTCGCACATCCAAAAAAATGAATTCCCTATTGATAGTATATTGATTGTGCGTAATGGCTACCTGGTTTTGGATGCCTACTTTTATCCATTTTCGAATAAACAAAAGCACAATATTATGTCGTGCACCAAAAGTATCGTATCGGCCTTAATCGGCATCGCTATCGATAAGGGTTACATTAAAGATGTAAAACAGCCCATCACGGATTTTTTCCCGGATAAAGCATTTGCAACTGATGCGCTCAAAAAATCGATTACCCTTGAAAACCTGTTGATGATGGCCTCCGGTTTGAAATGCAGGGATTCTTATCTTTACCGTCACTGGGGATTCTTTGATATGCGGGCCAGCCATGATTGGGTCCAATTCGTTCTGGACCTTCCCATGGCGGCATCGCCCGGAGAAAAGTTTAAATACTGCAACGGGGTCTCATATCTCCTATCGGCGATCGTCCAGAATACGACAAAAATGAAAACATTCGATTTTGCCAGAACGCATTTATTCGAACCTCTGGGTATTGCCGATGTCGAATGGGAGAGGAGCCCGCAGGGTATAGATGTCGGCTATGGCGCAATGTGGCTTAAACCCCATGACATGGCTAAAATCGGATGGCTGTATTTAAATAAGGGGCGCTGGGGCAACAAACAGATCGTGTCTTCGGCCTGGGTAGCGGTTTCTACGCGGGGGCATATCGATGCAACCCTTTTTGATCGCTATGGATATCATTGGTGGGTCGATTCAAGTGGATATTATATGGCCGTTGGACATAGAGGCCAGCGTATTTTCGTTGTGCCGGACAAGAATCTGGTTGCCGTATTCACCGGGTCAGGTGGGCGAAGTCAATTTTTGAAAAATATGCTCGAGTTTTATATCATTCCATCCGCGTCATCACCGGACGCATTGCCAGCAAGCCCGCAAGAACAGGCCCGGCTTGACGCATTCGTAACGAGTGCTGCCAGGCCAATCGCATTTACATGGACTTCAGAAGATGAAGGAGTCGCCAGAGATGGGGTGTTTACACGCACCGCATCACCGGCCTTTCAGTTTAAGTATCCGATCGGCAGCAAAAAAGCCGCCACCAACGGGGTCAACCAGGTTATGAGAATGCACCCTCCTGCAGGCAGTACTTTTTTCGCTGCTATCGTTGATATTCCCGGAAGCCTGAAATTAAAGGACTTCGGGCCCAAGTTTTATGCGCAGGACCTTGGAATTTTTGTTTCAAATGTAAACGTGATTTCAAACGAAGAAATAACCCTTAAATGCGGAACAAAAGCCTATCGAACCGATATGACCTATTTGTGGAAAGGCTACGTGCCGTTTACGGCCTTTCTTGTGTCTGCCTACAAGGACGGCAAATGTATATTTGTCAGTGCGCACTCATGGAAAAACCATGATGATTATGTGCCCATTGTTGAGAGTTTAACCTTAAAATAGATTACGATATCTGTTATTATTCCATTTTGTTATGGTTAAAGCCTACACAAATTCGATGAGCTCAATATCAAATACGAGCGTCTTGCCTGCCAAGGGGTGATTCGTATCGACCGTGACTTCCTGATCGGTCAACTGCGTGACCGTTCCAACAGTAGGGTTTCCATTGGCGCCCTCTACCTCAACGTTGCGGCCGACTTTAAGATCCTCATATTGCTCCGGGATTTCATGACGAGAAAATGTGGCCACCAGCTCAGGCCTCTTTTCACCCATCGCTTGGTTTGGTTCAATACTAACCGTTTTTTTCTCACCTTCAGTCATTCCGACAACGCTCTGTTCAAAACACTCGATTAGTTTTCCGTCGCCAATGGTTAACTCCATAGGTTTTTCTCCGAGTGTAGTAGCGAATTGGGTTCCGTCATCATGGTAGGCTGAAAAATGAACACGGACATTGTCGCCTTTTTGTGCCTTCCGCATGTAATCTCCTTTTAGTGTTTTTGATTTCAATTGAATTAAAATAATTAGGCTCGTAGTACAATGGGGTAAATTGTGTATATTTATCTACATACTCTGCTTCACGATAAATTTTTAAGCACTGGCAGAATCTCGTAAGCTCTTGCCGGTGATACCCGCAACATATCGCAACCTGCCTCATTTTCAGATTGAGCTAACCCGTTTTCGAAAAGAAAATAGAGCACGTCTCAAAGA
>JASFTL010000457.1:0-3829 GCA_050053555.1 Desulfobacterales bacterium | reverse complement strand
ACCATAATAGTCAAGCATCTCGCGATAGACCGGCCACCGAAAGGTGGGTGACCAGTTCTCGTAGTCCCTCAACAGCATCATCAGTGTAAACGCCAGATCTTCATAAGGACTGCCGATCCGGCACCAGTCCAGATCGATGAAGCCAACGATCCTGCCTCCGTGCGCCAAAATGTTGCCGTGGTGAAAATCGCCGTGAACAAAACAGCCCGCTTGAGCTGGATACGAGCTGCAGAATCGTGTAACTCTGCTGAAAGCCGTGCGCACCTGCTCCAGGGCGTTATCGCTTAAAAAATCGGGCGCCTCAGCCAGCGCCGGCCTCACCAATTCGAGCAGACGTGTTCGGTCGATAATTTTGTCGTCGAAGCAGCCGGTCGTCGTCGTATGTATTTGGCGCAAAGCATTTAGGACCTGACGGTTGACAGACGGATCAACTCGGTGAAGTTCAAACCAGTTGCCCAGAGGGTGCCCTGGAATGAGCTTGTGGAGGGTCCAAAAACAGTCCTCATTGATAACAAAGCAGGCCCCGGACTCGCATCGTTCATATTGTGGGAAGCGGAAGCCGGTAAGCTCCGCTACTTGCCCGTACAGTTCGCATTCGGCTGCAAAACGAGCGCGGGTGTCAGTTTCCAAGGGTCTGGATCGCAGGACGTAACGATCTTCCACAAGGTAAACCTGGGCGAGCTTGGCATCCTGCGGTTTGCGAATCCGACTGGCATTCAAGCCGAAAACTTTCAGAATCTCTGGAATACGAGGGTTCATTTTTTCCTTGGCCCCTTGGGTTATTCTCTATAGAGCGCAGAAGACATTCTATACAAACTGGGAAATATTATCGAGCAAACAGGTCATCAGCCACGCAGGCTCCCGCATATCGCGGGTTTGTCGAATCAATTCATCACGTTTTGTAACGAAGGGACCCTTTGGCCATTCTTCATCATAATTTTGGATCATTTGTATGATTGACTTACAATCATAATCGGGATGAAACTGAATGCCAAGGAAGCGTCCATTTTTATCGATAAAAGCCTGGTTTTTTGTCGTGGTATTGTATGCCAGCCGTAGACATCCAGGCGGGAGCGAAAAGTGGTCGTTGTGCCAATGAAAAATAGTAAATCGTTTGGGCACATTATTAAAGAATGGAGAATCTCGTCCGGCAAGGGTCAGCCTTACTTCATGCCAACCCACTTCCTTGTTGGGATTGGGAAACACTTTTGCCCCAAGGACTTCAGCCAATAATTGGGCACCTAAACAGATGCCCAGGATGAATTTTTCTTGCTCTGCTGCCTTTGCGATTAGACGCTTTTCAATTCGCAACCATGGATGAATACTTTCATCCCATGCATGCTGAATCCCACCGGCAACAATCAACCAATCAAAATCCTTGCATAAAGGCATACGATCCGTTTCGCTGATAGTTATCCGATGTATGGGGTGATTGTTTTTTGTCACCCAGCTTAAGACATTCAAAGAAAAGCCGACGGGGTCATGTTCAATCATAACAATCCGCACGATAGTAATACCTTCCAGCTTGACCGGTTTAATTTCCTATAGAGGTATGAACCCGAACCACCAGAAAAACGGCTATTGATCAATCAACTTTATTTTTTTAGCATCAAGGAAGAATGAGTTATTCATACGTTTACGGTTCGCATCCCCCTGCGCAAGCGTCGCTCAATACGCCGGGTCATCAGGGATAGGGGGCAGGCCATCAAAAAATAGATCAGCCCGGCCAAGAGATACGCATGCATTGGAAGAAAAGACATGGATGCCAGATCCTTGGCTCTGAGCATCAGCTCCGGTGTGGATATCAATGAACACACCGAGCTGTCTTTGAGAAGAATAATCAGCATGTTCAAAAGAGGTGGTAAAATGATTCGCACCGCCTGGGGCATGATAATGTGACGATAGGCCTTGGCGGGCGTCATCCCGACCGCCAGGGCCGCTTCACGCTGGCCCTTATGCAAGGCTTCAATGCCGCCTCGGAACACCTCTGCCAGATAAGCACCTTGATTCATCCCCAGGCCGATCACAGCGGCTGAAAAGGAATCAACAATAATTCCGAGCGGAACCAGTCCGAAGTAGATCAAAAAGAGCAACGCCAGAGCCGGTATACCGCGCACAAACTCGATGTAAGCTCGGCACAATTTTGGTATTAACGGAATCTTACTCAATCGTCCCATGGCCAAAAAAATTCCCAATGCGAGCGCTAACACATAGGACAGCGCCGTTAAGGCGATAGTATTCCCGGTCGCAACGGCAAGCTGTGGCCACCAATAGTCCCAGTTTTGAATATACCCTTGCCAGAATCCCATTATTGCCAAGACCTCCGTTTTTCCTCCAATTTATTGACAACTTGGGCTAGGGGGAAGCTCATGCAAAAATACAGTGAGGCGGCCAGCACGTAGACCAGGGTGGTTTCAAAAGTCGACGTCACCAGATTACGCGCCCAGAACATGATTTCAGGGGCGGCAATGGCCGAGACGATAGCCGTGTCCTTGAGCAAACCGATGGCGTAGTTGCCCACCGGCGGCAGAACAATTCGAATCGCTTGGGGGAAAATGATAAAGCGCATTGTCATCGTGGGCGTCATCCCGACCGCCAGGGCCGCTTCACGCTGGCCGTGGTGGAGGGCTTCAAAGCCTGATCGAAAAACCTCCGTTAAAATGGCACCACCGATGGCCCCGAGGCCGATGATGGCCGCAGATACCGGATCAAGCTTAATCCCCATGTAGGCTATACCGAAATAAAGAATAAAAAGAAGGGTAAGGGCAGGGACGTCACGGAAGATTTCGATGTAGACATTCACCAAAAATCTTAGCGCCCGAAGCCGTGAGGTTTTGATTATCGCCATGACCAAACCGAACCCAATGGCGACTACCAGCGCACCCGCCGTAATCTGCACCGTCATCACGGCCCCTTTGAGCAGGATCAAGGCAAACTTCAGCGCCTGGTGAGGATCAAATGGAAGAAAATCCAACATTTCTCATTCCCCTAATAACAATCCTAAAAAGGACCGTAGGCGGTCATTTTTGGGGTTCTCCAGGATGTCGCCCGGCGATCCCTGTTCGGCAATCTTGCCTTCGTCAATAAAGATCACCTCATCGGACACTTCCTTGGCAAAATGAACCTCGTGGGTGACCAGCATCATGGTGCGGCCCTCATCTGCCAGTTCATGGATCACCTTGAGGACTTCACCGATCAGCTCTGGATCAAGGGCGGAGGTAGGCTCGTCGAAAAGCATCAGTTTCGGTTCCTGGGAAAGCGAACGCGCAATCGCGACACGCTGCTGCTGACCCCCCGATAGCTGTTCCGGGTAGGTCGATCGCTTGTGTCCCATGTGCACTTTCTCAAGCATGGCATCGGCCAGTGCCAGGGAATTTGCTTTAGACATGCCGCGCACCCGCTGGGGGGCGATGGCCACATTCTCCCTGGCCGTGAGATGTGGCCACAGGTAGAAATTTTGAAACACCATCCCGATTTCTGCCCGTTGCGGTGCCAGTTCCTTGGAAGACATGCGCACATATTTACCATTAACGTGTTTTTCACCAACCAGCTGTCCTTCCAGATAGATATGTCCCTGGCTTGGTTCTTCCAGATAATTGACACAACGCAAAAGTGTCGACTTGCCCGAACCGCTCGGTCCCAGAATAGACAACTTGCGTCCCTGGGTGAGGGAAAGACTTACCCCTTTAAGAACATATAAGTCCCCAAATTTTTTATGCAGATCTTCTACGCGTAAAAGCGGTTGCGCCATTGTATTCCTCCGAGAAAACAAGCGGAAAGGGTCGTGTTAGAAACTGAACCGACCCCTTCCCGCCTATTGTTTCAACAT
>JASFTL010000456.1:0-3837 GCA_050053555.1 Desulfobacterales bacterium | reverse complement strand
TTCTGGACTCCATCACCACGACCAGTTATGAAAAATGGATCTTAGACGATGAACTGCTGGACAGATTACGTAATTTTTCCGCCGGAATTGATCAGATGACAGCGGAAAATTGCCTCGATATGATGATTGAAATGGGTCCCGGCGCTGACTATCTGCAGCACCCCAGTACGTTTCAGAATTGTCGTTCGCTGTATATGCCGAATATTTCGGACTGGAATCCCTTTGAGGATTGGAAAAGCGCCGGCGAACAGGGTGTGTTGCTTATCGCGCACGAAAAATGTAATCGGATCCTTGAAAAATGCGAAGCAATACGCCTTCCAGCGGAGCTCGATCATGAGATTGAAGCGTATATCAAGGCAATCCAATAGATTTTTTCAAAGGTAACCCATGGCGACTTACTTAAAACAAGCATGCAAAAAGAACAAAGAAACAGCGAGCCACACCAGAGACATTGTAAAAGATTTATTGAATCAAATTCGCAGCCAGGGAGAGCCAGCGGTCTGCGAACTGGCGGCGAAGTTTGATAACTGGACGCGCGATTTCATTTTAGGAAAAGAAGAGATCGAATCGCTTATCGCGAACGTGCCCCAGACCCCAAAAGATGATATTCGTTTTGCTTATAATCAAGTTTATGGTTTTGCCGTTAAGCAACGGGAAAGCATGCAGAAATTCGAGACCGAGCTGTTGCCGGGTGTAACTTTAGGCCAGCGGCTGGTTCCTTGCCATTGCGCCGGATGCTATGTGCCCGGCGGGCGTTTTGCCCATGCGGCTTCGGCTGTCATGAGCGTTGCGACCGCCAAAGCAGCCGGAGTCCCTATGGTCGTCGCCTGCACGCCGCCCCGGGGCAACAGCATCAATCCGATGGTGGCCTATGCCTTATCTCTTTGTGGTGCCGATGTGATCATGGCCTTAGGCGGTGTCCAAGCTATCGCTACCATGGCGTTTGGTCTGTTCACCGGCAAACCGGCGGACATCATTGTCGGACCGGGGAATGCATACGTCGCTGAAGCCAAACGAATGCTATTCGGTGAAATCGGCATCGATGTTATGGCCGGTCCCACAGAATCGCTCATCATTGCTGACCGCACAGCGGATCCCATGATCGTCGCTGTGGACCTGGTTAGCCAGTGTGAACATGGATACGATTCAGCGGTCTGGTTGCTGACCGATTCCAAAAAACTGGGAGAAAAGGTGATTGAAATTATGCCCAGAGTGATTACCGATCTGCCGAATCCCGATGTTGCTGCGGCAGCATGGAATAATTATGGCGAGGTGGTTCTTTGTGAAGATCGGCAGGAACTGGCTAAAACCACTGATGGGTATGCCGCCGAACACGTACAGGTGATTGCAGAGGATCTGGACTGGTACCTGGAGAATCTTAAAAATTACGGCTCTCTTTTTCTAGGAGAAGGCTGTACGGTATCCTACGGGGATAAGACCTCCGGCACTAATCACATCCTGCCCACCAATAAGGCGGCACGTTATTCCGGGGGCCTCAATGTGGCAAAGTTTATCAAAATCCTCACCTATCAGAAATTGACCAAAGAAGCCAACCGCACCATCGGTGCCGTTGCTTCCCGCATTTCACGTTACGAAGGCATGGAGGGACATGCCCGTGCGGCCGATATTCGGCTGCGCAAGTATTTTCCCGATGAGAATTTCGATTTCGAGGTTTACGACCAGAAATCTTATGTTTAACACATCGATTGTTGAGGGATTCGGGCAATGAACCTGCCACCTGCTGAAAAAATAAAATTCACCAAGGAGTTCACCCGACAGGAGTCGATTCCGGAGGCCGGCATCAAGCGTGCCGTAGAATTGATGAAATCAGGACGCCTGCACCGCTACAACACCGCACCCGGTGAACTATCGGAGGTGTCGCTTTTTGAAAAGGAATATGCCGAATATGTCGGGGCGCGCTACTGTCTGGGGCTTTGCTCGTGTGGCAGTTCCATATATGTGGCCTTAAAGAGTGTGGGCGTGGTTCCAGGAGATAAAGTACTGTGCAATGCTTTTACTCTGGCCCCCGTACCCGGAGCTGTTGAAAATGCCGGCGCTGTGCCGGTGTTTGTGGAGATCAATGAAGATTATCTGACGGATCTGGAAGATTTAGAAAACAAGGCAACGCAATCCGGTGCCAAATACTTTCTACTGTCCCACATGCGTGGCCATATCGTTGATATGGATCGCGTGGCCGAGATCTGCAGTCGATTGGGAATTGTGCTAATTGAAGACTGCGCCCATACTGTCGGCTGCCGTTGGGGTGATAAATTTACGGGAACCTTCGGCAAAGCAGGCTGCTACTCCAGCCAGACTTATAAACATATGAATTCCGGTGAAGGGGGCTTGCTGGTAACCGATGATGAGGATGTCATCGCCAAGGCGATTCTCTTCTCCGGCTCATACATGCTCTACGAACGCCACATCTCCAGACCTTCTCCGGAAGTCTTTGAACGTCATAAAAAGCAGACCCCCAATTTCAGCCTGCGCATGTCCAATCTCGTAGCTGCCCTGATCCGGCCGCAACTGGCCGATCTCGACCGGCAATGCCGTCGCTGGAACCGGCGCTACGATTTAATCGAAGCAGAACTGTCCGGAATTGACCATATTCATATCCCCAAGCGGCCTGCCAAAGAGAGATATGTAGGGTCTTCGCTGCAGTTTACCCTCATCGGTGTCGACCCTCCAGACGTTGAAGCCTTTTTAGAAACCTGCATGCAGAGAGGAGTCGAGATCAAATGGTTCGGCGCTAAGGAACCGGTCGGCTTTACCAGTTCCTGGGAAAGCTGGCAATATATCAAGAACTGCCCGTCGCTACCGCGCACGCGCAAAACACTGGATTTCATGTGTGATTTCAGAATTCCGCTGACCTTCTCGCTGCAAGACTGCAAAACCATTGCAGCAGTTATCAAACAGGTGGCAGCGGAGATATTTGGCGGAATTGAAAATTGAATATTGACAAATGGAAATTTAAGCAAGCTTTTTGCATTTTAAGGAAAACACAAAAACCGCAATTACTCATCTAAAGAAATTAGATATCCTACAAGAGATTGGAGGTATGAATGGTGGAAAGAAATCCGTACTCAGGCATTGCCGCTTCGGCTGGCTTCAGTTTTGATGTCTTTACCGAAGACCAGATCAACAAAATTCATCTTGCGACGCTCCAAGTATTGGAAAAGACGGGGCTTTATGTTGGGACGCAGGAGGCCATGGACATTCTTGAAAGCGGTGGCGCAAAGGTTGACCGTGAAAAGAAAATTGCGAAATTTCCCGCCTATCTTGTGGAGGATTGTATTCGTTCGGCACCGCATAAAATCGTACTTTACGGGCGCGATTCCAAGCATGATGTTGTTCTGGAAGATAAACGTGTTCATTTCTGCACATTTGGTCAGGGTGTTTCCATCATGGAGCTTGATGGTACCGTGCGGGCTTCGGTTAATGAGGATGTCGCCAAGGCGGCCCTGCTTACCGATGCGATGGAAGAAGTGGATGTGTGTGAGCGTTCACTGACCGCCGGTGATGCGCCGGATGATGTGGCACCTATCCATGAGGCGGAAGTGGTCTTTGCGAATACAACAAAGCATACGGTATACGGCCCGGGCAATGGATGGCGTGCCGGTAAGATCATTAAAATGGCGCAGGCGATCGTCGGCGGGGAAGAAAATCTCAGAGAGCGTCCCATATGTACGATCAACTGTTCCCCCACCAGCCCCCTCACACTTGACGAAAACTGCTGTACTGCCGTCATGACGTGCGCCCGGGCCGGGGTGCCCTGCAACCTGATTTCCATGGTCATGGCCGGTGCCTCAGGACCTATAACCCTTTCAGGTTCCCTGG